>JAOUKJ010000487.1 GCA_029882675.1 Cyclobacteriaceae bacterium | reverse complement strand
AGCCTAAAATCACTATTTTTTAACAAGAGACTACGTCATTCCTGCGAAGGCGGGAATCCAGCTCGCCAAAGGTGTGGGGTGGGTTCCCGCCTTCGCAGGAATGACGGTATTGGGGTGTGAAGAGCCTTCACAATTTTCACTATTTAATAGGCCTGGCCTGTTGGGCAACTTATTACTTTTTCTCCCACTTTAACACATAAGTGGTCTGTCCCTCATATAAATCAAAAGGACTGAATCCGCTATATCCCCCCTGACTGTTTACATTTACCATTCCCAATACACTTCCAGTCAATACATCAGATACTTCATATTCACCTTCTTGAATGTCGCTACCACTCAATGATAAAGAAATGTTTTGCTGTGACGAGCTGCTCAAATTATGAACAACGGTGACAGTCTCCTGATCCAATGTGCGCTGAAAAGTAAACAGGACTGGTGATTGATCATCAACGACCTCAAAATCCCCCCGCCTTAATGGCAAACTCTCCGTACGTGCCCGGATGAGTTTCCGGTAATGGTGCCAAAGCGACAACGTATCGGCCTGCATGGTGGCCACGTTGAATGTAGTATAATTGTCATTGAGTGGTCGCCAGGGGCCGCCCGTTGTAAATCCACCGTTGGCCCCGGTGTCCCACTGCATGGGTTTTCGGATATCTTCGTCGGGCTTCACTCCTTTCATGGCCACCTCTTCGCCATAATACATATAGGGAACCCCCGGCAGGGTGAGTAAAATTCCCGCTGTCATTTTGGCTTTGGAAAGATCCCCTCCAAGCTGTTCAATCACCCTGTTTTGATCATGATTGGTAAGAAAGATCCCATATTGGAGGGGTGGATATAAATCTACTATTTCCTGCATTTTTCCTTCCAACGCGCCGGCATGCTCATTATTTGCTGCATTGATAATCGTCCAGGCAAGGTCGAACTCAAAACAGTAATCAAACCGCTGGTCACTGTATGGAACCACTTTTGATGTTTGATCCCAGACCTCACCCACGGTCATCCAGCCCGGGTCAATGTTTTTTTGAAAAGCATAAAAATTTCGCCACCAACTGAGCGTGGACGACGTGTGTTGCTGATTTTCCCCCTGAGCAATGAGTAGGGGCGCCGCATCAATACGAAAACCATCAACACCAACATCCTCATACCAGTATCGGGCTATATCTTTGATCTCTTCAGTTACCTCACCATTCCTGTAGTTGAGGTCGGGCATCCCTGACCAAAACACCCCGTAGTAATACGCCCCATTGTTCTCATGCCATACTGTCTGGCCCCAGGGCCCGGTATAGCCGGGATTTTCATTTTTCCAAACATACCAATCCCGCTTTTCATTCGTATTTCCTTTGGAGGAATTCACAAACCAGGGGTGCCATTTGGAAGTGTGATTGATCACAAAATCGATGACTATTTTAATACCCCGCTGATGTGCCTCATCGAGCAATTGCTTAAAATCATCCAAAGACCCATAATTGGAGTTGGTTTTACGGTAATTCGTTACATCATACCCATGATAGCTGGGCGAAGGAAAGATGGGCATGAGCCAAAGTCCGGTGACGCCCAAATCTGTAGTGGTATTGGGGTCTCCGTCGTTGAGGTAGTCCAGTTTTTGGATTAGGCCTTGAAAATCTCCGATCCCGTTGCCATCGCTATCCTGAAAACTCCCTACATAAATTTCGTAGAACACATCATCGTTCCACCAGTTATCCGCATCTGGTATATAGACAGGTTCAGGGGTAGGTAAAGGTTTATCTTTACATGAAAAAAACAAAAATGTAATGCATATTCCCAGGAATAAATATCTTTTCATATGCTAAGTTAGCCCAAGTTGCACATAAAGTAACAAACTACACAAGTCTCTTGAGGTCATCTAAAGTCATTTGATCGGATTTTTTCACTTTCAACTTCTTTTTCAACTCCTCATCATTAAATAATCGTTTTACCAACTGGTATCCCAACTCTCTGTATGCCTCCAGTTGTACCTCGTCAAAAAACTGGTCACCTGTGGTCTGATCGGGAAAGGAGGGATTGGCCATCTTATATCCGTACACATCGGCAGGAAGACCATCAATCAAGGTGGTCTTGATATAGACCAGCAAACCATATTCATTCTTTGAATCACCAATTTTTGGAGGATAAGTTATTTTCCCCAAAGCGTAGCCTCTTTTTGCCAGGTTGAACTTCCCGGCCCATTTTTTTAGTCCCTTTGGAACCAGGTCTTCCAAAGGCGCACAATCTTTAAGGAACTCAATTTTAGCATTAAAGTCCACGCGTACTTTTTCCATGGCATTGGCCAGGTCTTCAAAGGTGAATTTTTCATCGGCCCCACCATCAGACACAATGATAAGCTTTAGCCGGCGACGGATAAGTTCGTAGAGGGCCAGGTTTTCAAAGTGGCCACCGTCAGTGAGCTCAATCCATTTTTTCTTCTCTGTTTGGCTAATACCCAACACCCCTTTTAGTCCGGGATAAAATAAATCCGGACGTTGATTCGCTTTACTTCCTGATACAATCCGGTTTGGGTTAGGAGCCCAATAACCTAACCGAAGATTTAACACTCCTAGTAATATTGAAATCAACTTACTGCGGGTAATTCCACTGCTATTTGGCCCAGCTGATGGATTTACGGCCGCCCCGGAAATAGCCATTGCGGTGGCCAGGGTCAATCCCTGTGTTTCATCTCCTGAAAGGCTTTTTTTCAATCGAATAAAATCTTCTGTTTCTCTCCACCCGGTGGCCTCACTTCCCGTATAAAGGGGCGACATAATAAAATTGTCGCCTCCTCTGTTATGGTATTTAGCATTTTCCGAATCATCTAAAACAACATTGGTATTGATGATATGGTAAGGACGTTTGTTTTTATCGCACATATTGGTCAATTCTCCCGAATTAGCACTTTCCGCTTTCCCCCATTGGTTATTGATTATATTCCCCTTATCGGCCATAAACAATTCCATCAACCTGTTGCGGTACATCCGGTGAAAGCCAATATGATTGAGGTTGGTAACAAAGCCCAAACCCACAATCAGGATTATTAATATTAGCAGATAAAGAATATGGATCTTATGCCATGTTAATACCTGATCTGACAATAGTAATTCAAAACCATGATCAATAAAAAAGTATTCACTTAAATGAAATGACAAAAGTAACAGCCCGAATAAAGTCAAACCTGCACTTGCCATGATTTTGAGGTTTTCAAATTTTGAAGAGGCAGGCTTGTTAGCTAGCTGTCGTTGATGCTGAAAGTAGCCCATTATTACGCCTGTCAACGTACTGGCACCTGTAATTTGCAATATCCAATCTTTTATCAAATCCACATTATGATACAATACCGGAACAAGTCCTATCAGCATAAAAGCCAAACTTAATTTCAAAACAATGCCGCCCCATTCCTGGGCTTTAATCAAAAACGGATAATTGGACTTAAACAATGATAACAA
>JAOUKJ010000485.1 GCA_029882675.1 Cyclobacteriaceae bacterium | reverse complement strand
TTACCTTTGTACTGAGTTTTATGTGCTAAACTATTATTGCTATGTATAAGTTAATTATAAAGTTCTTGAAGGCAAAGTTCCGGTTATCATTTTTTATTAATTTAAATCATTCCGCTCCCGTTCGCCTTGTTGTTGTGCCAATACCACCTGCTGGCAGAACACTATTTTAATACCGACTTCCGACTAACTAACCATTTAGGGAACCCAATAGCTATTTTCTTTGCGGCAATTCCGGCCTGTGCCTGATATTCAAGTTGAAGAAAAAGTTTCCCTGTTTTAAAAACTGACATCCCAAAACAGTATAGTATTTAATAATATTCTTTGCTTGTCGATACCTATGGCATCAAGATGGATCGTTGATGTAAATGTGTAGACATGGTTTTGGAATACAATTTATTTATGTAATTAAAACATAGGCAAAGCCTAAGATTGATGGGATATGAGAAGAAGGATAGAAGTGAAAGATTATTGGCCGCGATAATTTTACTAATAATATTTTTATTGGATGTGTGGGCACCCCTTGGCGTGGCAGTTGGTGTATTATATGTCAGCAGTATTTTCCTGGTAGCAAAAGAGGACAAAATTACCATATTGGCTTTTGCAGGTTTTGCCTCTGTACTGACTGTTTTATTGCCGCTGTTTACTTTAACAGACGAAACTACCTGGATGGCATTTGTAAACAGAGGCATTTCGCTACTGGCTATATGGATAGCGGGTTTAATAGCCATCAGACTTAGAGTGAGGGAAGAAAAGTCAAAGTACATTGAGCAAATTGAAGCAAAGAACAGGGAATTAGAACAATTTGCATATGTAGCGTCTCATGATCTCAGGGAGCCATTGCAGAATATTAGTGGGTTGGTCGGGATTCTTGAGCAGAAATACAAAGACCAGTTTGATGCCAGTGGCATGCAACTTATAAATTATCTGTCTGTAGCAACAAACAGAATGATACAACTGGTTAAGGGCTTGTTGGACTATTCTCGTCTTGGAAAATCCAATGCGTTGGAGCACGTTGATTCCAACGTGCTAATTAGTGAGGTTCAGGAAGACTTAAATGCAGTTATTACAGAAAGCGGGGCAAAAGTAATTGTGGGAGATTTACCCACCTTAAAGGTGTACAGGGTAGAATTCAGGCAGTTAATTCAAAACCTGTTGAGTAATGCGATAAAATACCGCCGTAAAAAGGTGCCGCTTATAATTGATATTAGTGCAGGAAGACACAAAGATTATTGGCTTTTTTCAGTTTGTGACAACGGAATTGGAATAGAAGAAGGGCATACAGATCGCATTTTTGAAATATTTAAACGACTCCATACCCGGCAGGAAATTGAAGGCGTTGGCCTTGGACTGGCTCAATGTAAAAAAATTACAGAGCTTCATGGAGGAAAAATATGGGTAGAATCTGTACCCGGGCAGGGTAGTACTTTTTTCTTTACTATAGCGGATCAATTGGCCGTAGATAAAGCCGAACTGTGATGTTCAGCGATTAATATTTCAGCTATTTACCACCTTGCATTTAGATCATTTTTTGTTAAATTTATAACAAACAGAAAAGATGGTAGTTATTGTAATAAATGTAACCCGGTTTAAATAATGAAAAAAAATATTGCTGGCTGGTTTGAGATCCCTGTGACAGATATTGACAGGGCCATGCGTTTTTATGAGAAGGTATTCGGATTGAAGCTGACCAGAAATCAGCTGGGGGATTTGGATATGGCCTGGTTTCCCGAGGCGGACAATGGTATTGGCTCTCCAGGATCATTAATGAAACATGAAGGATTTTATAAACCATCACATGATGGCGTGATGCTCTACCTCAACTCCCAGACCGACGACTTAAACGATGAACTTTCAAGAGTAGAACGTGCAGGGGGTAAAATACTAAAATTCAAAACTGAAATTACGCCTGAAATCGGCCACATGGGCCTGATTGAAGATACCGAAGGAAACCGAATCGGACTGTTCTCAAAGCTGTAATATTGATTTTTTTCATATCGTATCGTCCCTCGTATCGTCCTCGTTTCTAACGAGGACGCACACCCTCCCCCTTCCCCCCCTTTCATGCTACTTACTACTTACTACTAATATCTCATCTCATGTCCAACATCATAAAGCAGAAGCCCTGGTCTATTCTCAAACCCACTGACGAAAAGGACTACCGTTCACGCAGACAATTAGTTAAAGAGCTGGGACTATTATCGGCCGGTTTGCTCACCTGGCCTGCGGCTTTTTCTGCCTGTAACAGTCAAAAGCCACAGGCGACAGACATCGATGGATTACCGGTAAGTCAGACCTTGGAGCAGGCCCCAAAAATTGAGGGCTGTGATAACTGTTTTACTTTCCCCGGTATGGATGAGTTTTATCCCCCGGACAGAAATAAAAAATACACGTTAGATCGTGCGCTTTCATCGGAGTATGATGCTACGCATTACAATAATTTTTATGAATTCATCGACCGGTCTGATTCTAATATTTACAATGCATATAAGTTTGTGGAGCCTTTTGATAACAGGGATTGGAAAATTGAGGTAAATGGACTGTGTGAAAACAAAGGATCGTTTTATCTGGCTGACCTGATAAAAAAATTTGGAATAGAGGAACGCACTTACCGCTTTCGTTGTGTGGAGCGTTGGGCGATGGCCGTGCCCTGGTCGGGATTTCCCCTTTCAAAGTTTATTGCCTGGCTCAGGCCGGACAGCAAGGCCACCCATATCCGTTTTACTTCCTTTGCGGATACCGACCAGCAGCCGGGAGTGAAAAACCTCACATGGTATCCCTGGCCTTATTTTGAGGGCCTGCGTATGGATGAGGCCATGAACGAACTGGCTTTTTTTGCTACAGGGCTTTACGGTAAACCTTTGCCCAAACAAAACGGCGCCCCGGTGCGTCTGGTAGTCCCCTGGAAATACGGCTACAAAAACATAAAATCAATTGTAAAAATAGAGTTTGTAAAAAAAGAGCCTGAAACCTTTTGGCACAAGCTCCAGCCTGTGGAATACCCCTTTATTTCAAATGTAGATCCAATGGTGCCCCACCCGCGCTGGTCGCAAGCCGAAGAGCAGATGATCCCCGATGGTGAACCACGGCCTACGCAAAAGTACAATGGGTATGGGGAATTTGTGGCCGGATTGTATGAGTAAAATGTTAAAGGAAAAGAGGCTGTCTCAAAAGTATTTGAGTCGGTTGTACCCCTTAAATCAATCAACATTTCTTATTTTTTGGCCCGGTAACTATCGGGCCAAAAAATAAGAAGTACCATCATTTGTGGGGCATTTTCCCAAGTGTCTCAAAATGTTTTAATCTTTTGAGATACCCTCCTCTTTTTCCTTGCTTTTCTTTTCTTCAATAAGGTAGGCCGCAAATAATCCGGCACCTCCAAAAATAAATAAACAGGCAAAATATCCCACCTCATCAAAATGGAAAGCCTTATCGAGGATG
>JAOUKJ010000486.1 GCA_029882675.1 Cyclobacteriaceae bacterium | reverse complement strand
AAAATAAAATGACTGATGAAATATAAAGGACCCCCCTCAGGCTATCGCTGACACAATTCCCGGTGTGCAACTTTGATATTTACATTAAATTTTGTACAATTAACATTCATTCCCTCTGATCTTTCCATAAGCGAAAATACTACTAACAAACGACCAACGGCATATTTACACGTTAAATTGGCAAAATAAACCGATGAATGCTTTACATTGTGAGACAAAATATGTACATTGAATTATATTTGAAAATGGATAAATCAACACCGTATAAGTAAATTTTTTTTTTGAATAAATTTAGGCAAATGTGATATCACATCTAAATAATTAATATATTTGTTTGATATTACTTAATCTAAGGCACTAAAATACAAAATTAAACGCTATGCAAGAATCAATACCCCTTCAAAGCTGGAATATGTGGGCACAATATGTAGCCTATGGGTTAGCTGGGATTGCTGTGTTAATAGTACTCGGACATGTCCTGAAACTTTTTATTACCAGGGACTTTAAATCAAAGTATGATTACATTAATGCAAATGAAATTAATCTGCTTTGGTTCGCAAGTATCGCAGTTATAAGTGCAGTGGCTTTTTATGCGAATGCTTTTATGCAGGAAATAAGCATCTTATGGATATTCGTTCGCGCGTTTGTCACCATAAGTATGGGCTTAATCATTGGTGTAATTGTTCAAAACAGTTTGAAGTTTTACTATCCCTTTTACGTTGAAAAGAGATTGAAAAAACTCAGGTACAGACCAAGAATATCTCCCAAATCTGGGAAACCAATGAAATTACTTAGTGAAGAAGAGGAAGATGTATACCTTGATGAAGGAATGCAGGCTGAAGAAGACGTCTTCTCGATTGACTACGATGTATGGATTGATGAAGATACAGGATACACTAAAATTGAAAAGTATTCCGGCCACCTTCATGCAAATCAATGCCCTGAATGCAATTATCAAACCATGCGTGTTATTAAGGAAGAACTGCTTAAATCGCCTACAAATGATGAAGAAGGGGAACTGGAAAAATATTTTAACTGTGGATATTGTGGATATAAAACCCGAAAAACAGTTAAAGTAGCCAAGCTCCAAAGTGCTACCTCTGAGGAAGCACACGTATAAAACATTATTAAACAAAAACATTAAAGCCTGTATTTTATCATGAAATACAGGCTTTTTTTATAGGGTCTGTTGGAACAAAAGCTAAATCGTTAGTGAAAGTTTTATCTGATCGGCATAAAACTTCATGCGGGAATGACGGTCATCGAGCAGATCTACCTTGTCAATTTTGTCGAGTTTATGGTTATAGAAAACTTCAACGAAAAAATTTGAAAGCAGATACAAGTTCACTTTATGGCGATAATAGCGAATAGACATTATAAATGTACCGTCCTTATAAAGGAGGTTAACTTTTTCCCCAATGCTCTTACGTTCAAATTTTGAAGCGGTTAACATAACCTTAAATTTAATAATTTCTCTACATCTAAAAAAGACGTATCTGGTCGCCTCAATAATATTTAAGCTATTATTTCAGACGGATGATACCTGTACTTTAAATACTCCTTATCCCTTCCGGCAAACGATCTTTCAACACTCCCCCGTATGAAGGGGCAACTTATTTCTCAAAGGAGCTAGTCAACTATCTTACTATTACTTTCTTCTTCGGCAGCATCATTAACAGTTTCAGGTGCGTCATATTCTTGTTTTTTGGGGAAAAACCGCTTTTGAAAAAGAAGAATAATGACCACTCCAATGAAAATAGATGAATCAGCTATATTGAAAACGGGACTGAAGAACAAATAGTGTTCACCACCCACAAAGGGTAGCCAATCCGGAAAAAAACCATCGAGAATAGGGAAAAACAACATGTCTATCACTTGGCCGTGAAACCAGGGTGTCGATGAACCCATCGGTGCATTGTTGAGGAAAACGCCATAAAAAGTACTGTCAATTACATTGCCAACCGCACCACCAAGGATTAAAGCCATACTGATAAGCAAACCGGTTTTGGCTCCCTTTTTAAACAGGTGATACACATAAAATCCGATACCTACCATCGCAATTAATCGAAAAAAGGTCAATGCCAATTTACCATATTCATTATCCCACCTCAATCCAAAGGCCATGCCCGGATTTAATAAATAATGTAGACGGAACCAGTCCCCCATAACCCTTATCTCTCCAATGGGGCCCATTTCCATGTTATAATAAACAAGTAATTTTGATGTCTGATCTATGATAATGATCAGTATTGCAATTAAATAATACTTATATACTTTCATCAAGACTCAGTTTTACAGCAAGTGAATATTCATCGATAATAATTTCATCCGGGCCTTCCGGATTTTCTTTAACTTCAAGCTTATTCGCTTGCGTCTCCGCACAAATATAACCCCTGTGTGCTTCCAATGCTTTGTTTACAAGTTGATCACTGCTACCGGCAATAATAAATATTTTGTCCTGCACATCCAGCCCCTTGTCTTTTCTCAGGTTCTGTATTCTGTTTACAAAATCGCGAGCCAGTCCTTCCATTTTCAACGCTTCGTTGATGGATATATCCAGCGCCACCGTAATCCTACCCTCAGAAGCTACAGACCAACCGGGGATATCCTTATAATTAATTTCCACGTCATCAGCCGTTAAAACAATATCCTTGCCGTTTAATGCAAGTATATACTGACCTGCTTTCTCTAATTGTTGCAGCCCGTCTTTATCCAGCTCCTTAATAGCCTGGGCAATAAAACGTGTATCTGCACCATACAACTGACCCAGCCTTCTGAAATTAGGTTTAACTTCTTTTACGAGAATCCCCTCATCTTCGGTTACAAATTCAATTTTTTTCACATTGACTTCCGTCCTGATGATTTCATCCATTGCTAAGACATAATTTCTGTAATTTCCCCCCAGGTCGGGAAGAAGTATCCTGGCCAACGGTTGTCTAACTTTAAGTTTATGTTTTTTACGCAGTGAATGTGTCAGGCTGGAAATTTTCTGTGCCCAAAGCATCTTCTGTTCCAATGTATCATTGATCATTTCCTCCTGAGCTACAGGAAATACGGAAATGTGTACTGAACTATTCTTATCCTTACCGGTGACTTCATTCAGGTCACGAAAAAGTTGTTCCGTATAAAAGGGGGCTATGGGTGAAGCCATTTGGGCTATTGTCTGCAAACATTTGTACAGTGTCTGGTACGCCGCTATTTTGTCCTCACTATAATCTCCCTTCCAGAAACGTTTTCTGTTCAATCTGACATACCAGTTGCTCAGGTCGTCTATAGCAAAGCGTTGAATACTGCGTGCGGCCCGTGTGGGCTCATATTGATCAAATGCCTCATCCACTTCTTTTACCGTACTATTCAGTCGGGATAGTATCCACTGATCACTTTCCGTAAAGCTACCCAGGGGCAACTCATGCTCCTTAAAAGTGAACCCATCCAGAT
>JAOUKJ010000484.1 GCA_029882675.1 Cyclobacteriaceae bacterium | reverse complement strand
CCATTTCAAGGGCAGGCATCATGGTGCCAAATATCCCAATAAAAATAAACCCGACCTCCCTGATGGGCTCAAAGCTAAACTGATTGCCCTCCAAGGCCTTTTTATCGGCATACTTATAAGATAAAAAAGCAACAGAAATCATCACCAATTCACGCAAAAAGGAAAATTTTTGACCGTGATAAGTGATCGCCGGCACCCAGGACAACACGTTGGGATCTAAAAAAACCGCACCGATCACAATACCCAGCCACAAAAAGTTACGTTGCCCGGTCAAAGTAATTTTCCCGGTAGGAGGACCTGTCTCTTCAATGCTATCATAATGTGTTTTATTCCTGACATCGAAAAAGTAAAAAATAATCACCATGAAAAGCACACCAACCAGCCATGGCCCAAAATTATTGGTGAGTGTCCAGAAGAAGGGAATGCCCTTCAGGAAGCCCAGAAAAAGGGGCGGGTCGCCGATGGGGGTAAGACTCCCCCCGATATTGCTCACCACAAAAATAAAGAATATAATATGATAGGCCTTTATCCTTGACCGGTTAAGCCTGATAAATGGCCTGATCAGCAACATAGAAGCCCCGGTGGTACCAATCAGGTTGGCCAGCACGGCCCCACACAACAGCAAAACCACATTGGTGCGTGAAGTGGCGGCTTTGTCAATATTGATCATTATTCCTCCGGATGCAATATACAAGGCAGCCAGCAGGGAAATAAACTGCACATATTCGGCAAGGGCATGTACCGGGGCATGCTGATTATGTAAAGCAAACAAATAATAAAACACGACAGCAACGGCCAGAAATATTGAAACTTTAGGGTAGTTTTTATGCCAGAAATGCTCATAAAATAACGGGCCGGTGGCAATCATGACCAGTAACAATATAAAAGGAAATACAGTCCATAATGGGATATGGCCGTGTGCTTCCTCCGGGTCGGGAACCAAAAATAAAAGCACATCATTAATGCTTCCACCAAAACTGAATCCAACGCCCAGCGTCAGTATTAATAAAACTAAAAATGTCCTCCTCACCTTGATCAGTTTATTACCTTACAGTCTCCAAATTATGTGAATAAATTCCAATCAATCAAGAATTTATTCACGCTGAAACTAAAAAAGACCTAATCTTCCTTAAAAAAAGTCTTAGCTTTATTAATCAATACTGTCTTATCAGTATGAAGTTCCTCATCAACTGTGGTATTGGAAACCAATTCAAACAGGGCATCATCTTCGAATCCAAGTTTGCGTAAAATAGCCAGGCAAAACTTCATTTCTTCTTTATGCACTATACCATCGGCTTTCATCACGAGCACAAGGTTATACATCAACTCGAGCTTTTCTTCTTTCGAAAGTAATGATAAGTCCGGAATAGGATCTGACGTTTCTGCTTTTGCTATTGCATCATCGATATCCTCATCGGAAATATTATTCGAGCTGCCTATTTCCCTGATCAACAAAAGTTCTGATTCATCTGCCTGACCATCTACTTTAGCCAGTTGAACCAATATATTTAAGTGCGGATTGATCATAATCAAAATAGTTTTTAGTTTTCATTGGCTAAATTTATAGGAGAAAATGGCGAATTCCAACTCAATAAAAAAAAGGCCACACCTTTGAAGCATGGCCTTAATATTATTTCAACGCAAAGGATCAGCTATTGATTTTATCCAAAACAGCCATCACTTCCTTAACATGACCTCTTGAATCTTCCAAAAGTGCCTTTTCCGCTTCATTCAGATCCAGCTCTATGACTTTCTCAACACCATTTTTGCCCAGTATAACCGGCACACCCAGGTAGCAATCATCAATTCCATATTCGCCTTCCAGTTTTATGCACACCGGGAAGACTCTACGCTGATCCCTGACAATGGCTTCGGCCATTTGTGCTGCAGCAGCACCCGGAGCATACCATGCTGATGTACCCATCAGTTTCACAAGTTCTCCTCCACCAAACTTAGTACGCTCGATAATGGCGTTCAGGCTTTCTTCATCAATCAGTTCAGTCACCGGAATACCGCCAACCGTAGTATATCTGGGCAAAGGCACCATGGTATCGCCATGACCGCCCATTAATACGGCTTGGATATCTTTTGGTGACACATTGAGTGCTTCGGCCAGAAATGCCCGGTACCTGGCTGTATCCAGTATGCCTGCCATTCCCATTACCTTCGCCCTGGGCATTTCAGAGGTAATATGAGCCTGATATGTCATCACATCCAATGGATTGGAAACCACAATGATTATTGCATCAGGAGAATGCTTCACTACATTTTCGGTAACAGTTTTCACTATACCTGCATTGGTCTCGATAAGGTCGTCACGACTCATTCCTGGTTTGCGGGGAAGACCAGAGGTGATAATCACTACCTCTGAACCTGCCGTCTTTGAATAATCGCTGGTAGAACCTACCGTGCGTGTATCATATAAATTAATAGGCGATTTCTGCCAGATGTCCAGGGCCTTGCCCTCAGCAACCCCTTCTTTAATATCCAGCAAAATAACTTCATTAGCGACTTCACGATAAGCGAGTACATCTGCACATGTTGCGCCAACATTTCCTGCTCCAACAACAGTAATTTTCATTTTTCTATATATTTAATGTTAGACTAAATTCTTTATGATACAAAGATAAGAAACGAGGGTGAAAAATTGGTAAAAAGTAATGAGTATGTTAGGCCCCCTTTCACGACATCCTGGTGCTCCCCCTGTCTGGTTCTATGACCTATACATTATAAATATCTTTGATATTAAACATCCCAAAAGATATTCTATAATGTTTAAATAACTTCTTCAGTTGCTTTTCTGATATCAAGGCATAGGTCTCCACCAGTTTTGTTTTTATCTGTGGGTTTCCTTCCATAATAAGCATGATATTTTCTTTTGGAATCACATACAACCAGGCCTCATCAGAAGTAACTACTGCATTCATGGGCCGTTTAGTCCCGGGCAAAATGCAGTTTTCACCAAATGAAGACACGCCGCTCAATTCCAGCAATTCTTCCATATTATCATTGATGTCGAGATTAAGGCTTACTTTCCCTTTTCTGAGCAAATACAAAGCATGACTCGGATCATTCCTGAAAAAAACCACCTCGTCTTTCACATAGGTACGCTCGTACAAGTGTGGAATAAAAGCTGACAACTCCTTGTCGGTCATATTATTAAACAAAACCAGCTCTTTGAGGTAATCAAACAGTTGGAGTTCTTTGTCGCTATATACTTTTCTGAACGGATTAATCATGGTCCTTTCTGATAATAAACACTTCCTTAGTCTCTTTTCTTACTTTAAAATGGTCGTTGATCTGATGCCCTACTACCCATACAATATCCTTATTTGAAAGGGCTACATAGACCTGACGTTTGAATTTAACAGGAATTTTACGGTCTATCATAAAATCGCTGAGCTTTTTTTTACCTTTCATCCCCAGCGGGGTAAAAAAATCGCCTTTTTTCCAGGG
>JAOUKJ010000483.1 GCA_029882675.1 Cyclobacteriaceae bacterium | reverse complement strand
CACTGATAACAATCTAAATTACTGCAAACGAAAAACTCCGTCCCTTCAGAAGTAAGCGCGTATATCTTCTCACCCGTCATTGAACAAAGAGGCTCCCAAAAGGTGTCTGATTTTATCCAAATTCCTTCGTTATCAATACCTACGATCGGAACCTCACCCAAAAGCGCAATCTTACTAATCTTATTATTCAAAGAAATACCTGTTCTGGACCAACTGGCAAAGTCCTGTAAGTTGACCGTTGGATCAAGAAGCCCTTCCAATACCGATTCCTGCGTTGCAACATATAATCGGTTATTGCTGACTACAGCACCAATACTCGCAATAACTTCACCGTTCGCACCCAGTTGCCAATAAGTATTGATTACTTTTTTATCCCTTAGATTATATACTACCAGACCAAACCCTGTTGAGATATACACAAGGTTTTGACTGGAATAAAAATGGTTGATTATCTTTTGACCGCCCTGCACATTGGATCGGGCAATATCATCAATAATAATCACTTCGGTGGATGTCATAACGGCAAATAAACCGGACTCAAAGCCTACCAGAAGCCCCGCTGATGCGCTACCAATCGCGGTGATAATCTGGGCATCAAATGCTTTCACCCTGCCGGCTTGCTCTACACTGTGTTCTATCGGATCATAAGAAAAGATGGTATTACCCGCCAAGGCATACAATTTGTCATTCGCAAATTGAATATCACTGACATTTGAGTAAGTCAAATGTGTACGCCATTCACCCAGCGGTATTTCATCCTGAGCATATATCTCTGAAACAATAAAAAGCAAAAGAAAAAACAACCGGGATCTCACTTCAATATTAGCATAGATTTAAAGAAACGCCCACACATTATGCAGGTCCAGATGACAAAGTCAGTATTAGACGAACCCAATTCATGAGCAAAGCCAGTGATATAGACAAACCTGATGTATAAACATAGAGTAAATGTATCAAACATGGCATGAACTAACAACAAGAGACCGCTATATATTCATAGCGACATGGCCATAAGCAATCTTGTTTCTTTTTTTTCTTAATAATTAATTTAACGGATCAAAATGTTCATAATAATGGGATTACGTGTAACTTTCGGTTTCAAAAAAAGGTATAGTCTTTATATATATCCATTTAACTGAGGTATGTTATGGGAGAAAATAGAAATTTTGAAGAATACAGCAGGAATTACTCCATACGTATTTGTGAACAAGCGTTTAGTGATAAAACGTTTATTTCAGGTGAGGATATTTTACATCTTACTGATATTAAACAGGTGAATCTATTTATTATCAAAAACCTTTTACTGGACTGGAAAAATGAATTAAAAAAGCTAAACAGTCCATACTTTGATTTTCAGCACGAAGAAGTACGTCATTCGTTAAAACAATTTGGAAATACCCTCTCCCGTCACATCAAATTACAAAGGGCCGATTGCCAGGCACTGTTAGCGGAAAGCACGAAGGAAACGTTACTTTTAATATTTCAGCCATACGATTACTTCATGGAGATAATTGTATTTGGAGAAAAAAACAATCACTTGCTGGCTGATTTCAAAGAATATACCCGATACATTAAAATCAACAGAAATGTACTGGATCTTTTTCTGAAAAAGATGGAGATACAGGGTTATCACAGTATTACAAGTGGTGTAAAAGTTCTGGACGAGGTATTTGGAGAGGTCTCAACACAACCGGAGGACCTCACCGAATATGTGGATAAATTTAACAAAACAGTTCCTCTGGATCCTGAAAAATTATACCATTCTGCCTTGCCTGTAGCGGAAGCATCAATCCCGGCGCCAAATGATCTGCCCGCGAAAGAAAAAACAAATTTGTCCACAACGCAGCCAGTAGGTGCTGAAAGTAAAAGTATACCTGACAAAGAAAATCAAATCAAAACATTAAATGATGCTTTTTCGGATGAAAAGCGACAGACAATAGCTGACATGCACCAACGGCAAAAAATAGAAAGCATTAAAAAGTCATTAACCTTAAACCAAAAGTTCATGTTTATTAACAACCTGTTTGAGGGTAATGCCCAACATTTCGAAGAGACCATAGACCAGCTGGAAAATTTCACATCAAAGCAGGAGGCCTTGTCATTTATATCCCGGCATTTTCAATGGAATATTGATCAGGAAGAAACCATTGAATTTATGGAACTGGTTGATAAGCGGTTTAACTGACACCCCTTTCTAATAATTGATCTCGGTGAGCGTCCAGCTTTATCAAAATAAACAGTAGTATGGAAAAGGATAAAAGTGAAGATCCTCCATAACTAAAAAAGGGTAGTGGAATTCCAATAACTGGGAAAAGTCCGAGTGTCATTCCAATATTTATAGCAAAATGCGTAAACAGGATACATGCCACGGCGTAGCCATAAGTGCGTGCAAATCTCCATTTTTGTCTTTCAGCAATGTTTATTATACGTATCATGAAGAACAAAAATAAGGCAATAAGCAATGCACTGCCTTGAAATCCATGTTCTTCACCAATGGTGCAAAAAATAAAATCAGTACTCTGTTCAGGCACAAAATCAAATTTTGTCTGTGTACCCTTTAAATAACCTTTTCCACTAAATCCTCCACTCCCTATTGCTATTTTTGATTGGGTGATATTCCATCCCCTCCCTAACGGATCGGCGTTTGGGTTAAAAACAATTTGAATCCTGTCTCGTTGATATGCACTAAGCACATCATTTAGTGCATAATCAACACTAAAAACGGAACCTATTACTACAAAAAGCCCGGCGAGTAACAGTAAAATGTTTTTTGCCGTTTTTTTCAACACCCACAACACCAGAAGAAATAAAACAACAGCGCCTCCTATCAGAAAAATCTTTTCCACCAATATGGTAAGCGTAAAAATGGTAATTACAACCATCCCTAAAACAATGGGCCAAGGATTCATTCCCTCCCTATACAATACAAAGATCAATGCGAAAAAAACAAGGGAAGTCCCCATATCTCTTTGTAAAATTACTAAAGCAATTGGCAAAAGGATTATTAAAAAAGCTTTTACAAGTTCTATTGGTTCACTTATTTTAAAGGATGGCATGGAAATTAACTTAGCCAGTGCCAGAGCGGTACCTATTTTGGCCAGCTCACTTGGCTGAAACCGGAAACTACCAATTTCCAGCCATGAGCTCGCTCCATTAATATCCCGGGCCAGAAACAAGACCAAAACCAAAAGAAACATAGTCAAAAAATAGATGATGAGTGAAAAGGTATCCAGCACCCGGAAATCCATAATCATAATAAATCCCACCACGACAAAAGAGATAATAATAAATATAAACTGACGTCCGGCATTTGTCGAAATTGAAAAGAGGGTAGTCTGTGCGCTTTCATCATAAACTGCCGCATATATATTTAGCCATCCGGCAATCACAATCACCGCATAAATGATCACCGTCAGCCAATCAATTTTACCATATAGTCCCTGACTTCTCAATACAAAAATTCTCCTT
>JAOUKJ010000482.1 GCA_029882675.1 Cyclobacteriaceae bacterium | reverse complement strand
ATGTCTTCGCTTTTATCAGAAATGATTGTTACTCCAAGGTACTCTTCTATCCCCGACACCACAAAATCCACCGTTTTCGAGGCAGACAAGTAGGTCAGCATAGCATATAGCGAAATTTCCACCGTAAAAACATAGGCCGCAACAAAAAATATCAGCACATTAAACATCAAAATAACATCACCAATGGTCATTGAGGTCTTACGGCTAATGTATATCGCCAACACTTCAGTACCGTCTATCACCGCCCCACCCCGAACAGCCAGTCCTATTCCAAGCCCTAAAAAAAACCCGCCAAAAACTGCGATCAAAAGTTTGTCCTGGGTTACCACCGGATAGGAGATAAAATGCACAAAAAGTGCAAGAAGCAGGATGGCTATAATACTTTTTAGTGCAAACTGCCTACCGATGGTAGACAGCCCAAGAATAATAAAAGGCACATTAATCACAATAATAAATAATGCCAGTGATATACCTGTCACTTCACTTAAAATCAATGAAATACCTGTCACACCCCCATCAATAAAAGCGTTGGGAAGCAAAAATCCAATCAATCCAAAACTCGCCGAAAGGCCTCCCATTACGATTAAAAAGCTATCCTGCAAAATATGCCGAAATTCGATGGTGGCCAACTTAACAGACTTCTCAACCTGAGGATATGTAGGCTCCAATTGCTTCTTCTTGAATTGCATCCGCACTATTTCGCGAATTATCCGGTTTAATATCGGTCTCATAAAATAGTTTGTTTTTTTGTTCACTTATCAACCCTACTTTGTCAAGTTAAAAAAAGTCCTCTCCCCTTGTTTGTGTTTTACCAACAATTACTCAACTTGTGCGGGTCGCCCATAAGAATTCTAACTTAACAAAGCAGGGCTAACACAAAGATGAGAATAAAACTGTTTCTTTTAAGCACAGGCATCTTTCTTTTCTACTTAATTACGGTGTATCTTACGCTTTACCAACCTCACTGATCAGAAAGACAAGGAATTTAGCGTGCGTATATTTATGAGACGGTCATTATCGAACGGGGGATTCCGGAATGGTTTAATATTTTCTCCACCCGTTCCATAAAAAATCTTCTTCATCAATAACTTCATCCACGCTGGCTTAAAGTTACAATATCATTTGGCACAGTATTTATTATTATCCACGCTACAACAAGTCAACAAATGAAAACACTATTTCAATCTTTACTTCTGACCTTGTTTCTTTTCTCAGCATGCCGCAAAAGCTGCCCTGAAACAGAAATTGCCACCTGCCTGGACACTGCGCCCACCGAGGAATTATGTCAGGCATATTTTGAACGCTGGTTTTTTAATAAAAAATCTAACACTTGTGAAATGGTAGCCTATAGCGGCTGTTCTCAAAAAGGTTTTGAGACACAGTTAGACTGTGAAGCCTGTCAATGTAATTAGTTTATTTAAGACAGTAAAAAACATGAACTAATTCTGCTAACATTAAAATTCATTGACATACCACTACTTTTCACTACATTTATAAGCTAAACATAAATGGGTAATATTCTTTGAAGCTCACGGCAAAAAAAGCAAATTTTGGTACGGCTCCTGTCTTTTTCACGGCCATATCTACTATACTTGGCGCTGTCATGTTTTTGCGATTTGGTTATGCCGTTGGCCATACCGGATTTTTAGGAGCAATAGGGATTGTCCTTTTTGGCCACCTGGTTACCATCCCCACCGCCATGGCCATTGCCGAAATCGCCACCAACCAAAAAGTAGAAGGTGGCGGGGAATACCACATCATCTCCCGGTCATTCGGCATCAATGTAGGTGCAGCCATTGGCATCGCCCTGTACATGTCGCAGGCCATCAGTGTGGCTTTTTACATCATTGCCTTTGCCGAGGCCTTCGATCCGGTCTTTGACTGGCTAAACAGCGCCTTTGGAATTCTTATCACCGAAAAAAGAATGATAAGTATCCCGGCCATTTTATTACTCAGTACACTCATTTTAAAGAAAGGGGCCAACCTGGGTATGAAAGCCCTGTATGTGGTAGTCGCCATCCTGTTTATCTCCCTGATACTGTTTTTTATGGGAAAGACGGATTATTCCCTTGAAGTGACCTCATTTCCCTGGTTAGAAACAGTAAAGGACTCGGACACCTCTTTTTTCAAAGTTTTTGCCATTGTGTTTCCGGCCTTCACGGGGATGACTGCCGGCGTGGGGCTTTCCGGAGATTTACGGAATCCACGAAAGTCAATACCGTTTGGAACGATTGCAGCAACGCTCACCGGCCTGGTGATCTACGGCCTTATAGCCTGGAAGCTGGCGGTTTCTGCCAGTCCTGAAGACCTGGCCAATCCCGACAATCAGCTTATTATGGGTGATATTGCCCTGTTCGGCCCCATCATACCCATCGGATTGGCTGCGGCCACAATTTCCTCCGCATTGGGGAGCATCATGGTAGCCCCCCGGACATTACAGGCCCTGGCCGCTGACGGCATTTTCCCGGTTCGTATTATCAATTCCTGGTTTTCAATGGGCAAAGGCAAAACAGCCGAACCCTTTAACGCCACCATCATCACGAGTATTATTGCCCTCTTTTTTGTGGCACTGGGCGATGTAAATGCAGTAGCAGAAATCATTTCCATGTTTTTTATGATCACCTACGGATCACTCTGCCTGATCTCTTTTTTACAACATTTCGCTGCAGATCCATCCTACCGTCCTTCTTTCCGCTCAAAGTGGTACCTCTCCCTGATGGGGGCAGTATTGTGTCTTTATCTGATGTTCAGTATGAACCAGCAGTATGCCTTCATTTCAATTGGATTCATGGCCTTTCTATATATTGCCATCACCTTCCGCAAAAAGGACAGTGAGGGGCTGGCAAAAATCTTCCAGGGTGTTATCTTTCAGGTCAGCCGGCAGCTTCAGGTTTTTTTACAAAATGCCGATAAAAGGGAAGACAACTGGCGACCTTCAGTGATTTGTATATCAAGTAGTTTCTTCATCAGGCCCAATGCTTTTACGTTACTTCGTTGGATATCCCACCGCTATGGTTTTGGCACCTATATCCATTATATCAAGGGCTATTTTAGCCGGGAATCAAACCTTAAGGCCAGGGAAGAGCTAAAACGTCTGGTGAAACTAACCGGTGAAACCAAAAGCAATGTTTATATTGACACCATGATCTCACCTTCCTTCACCAGTGCCATAGCACAGGCTATACAACTACCCAGTGTATCGGGAAAGGAGATCAATACCATCCTTTTTGAATATGCACGTACAAACGAAGAAGCACTGGGCGCCATCATTGATAATTTCTCCCTGGTCAATTCGGCAGGCTGTGACGTATGCATACTTTCTACTGCTGATAAGGAGTTTGGCTTCATGAAAACCATTCATATCTGGATCACGCCCAATGACCTGGCAAATGGCAACCTGATGATTCTCATGGGCTATGTCATCATGGGGCACCCGGATTGGAAGAAAGCAAAGATAAAGATTTTATGT
>JAOUKJ010000481.1 GCA_029882675.1 Cyclobacteriaceae bacterium | reverse complement strand
TTGGAGTTCAAACGCAATAGTATCCAATGGATAGTAACGCTTCCTTTATGGTGACCACTTCTTGTTGACTTATTATTAATCATTCTCGGGAGTCAGTTTTTTTATACTGATAGTGGCCCTGCTGGCGGATAACTCCTTTGCACAGGAAGTTAGCATCGCCACCGGGATAGGTCTGTGTGAAATAAGGTCTGACATTATTTCCACCAACATATACTACGGTTGATTGGCCGTTGGAGTTTCCGCTTTTGAACTATCGAAAGCCAACCTGATATTCACTGGCCTGGCCTTTTACTTTATTTCCCAGTCGTCCGTACGGAAACTGGAAGCAGGCAGGCCTTCCTGGTTAAACAGGTTAGGTTCTGCTGTATTGTAAAAGCCCATCCTGACGGCCAGCGGATTTTTTACCGCTTTTGCACTTACTACTATTGTGCTCCCTTCAATCTTTGCCCTGGCGGGGTAGAACTTGCGGTCTTCTCCGGCAATTTCAAAATGGGTCAACGTTTTACCCTTGACGAGGAGTCCGTTTTCAGCAAAATCGAATGAGACCCTGATTTTGTTTTTTTCGACCTTCATCTCACGGTATAAGGGTCCACTGTAGCTAACACCCTGTTTGCCATAGGTATTGGCCAGTGCCCAATTGCCCAGCCGGGCACCTACATCCTGCTTATTGGTGGGGTGAATGTTTTCCGTATTTCCAATATCACTCACCACTACTATACCTGTCTTTTTTGTGTTTCTGAAACTGAGGAGTTGTGATTCGCGAACCAGGGCACCATTTACATTGTCATCACCATATTTAAAGGGTGCTATTTGCACGAAGTAAAAGGGCAGGTCAAGGCTCCATAGTTCGCGCCAGTTTTGAATTAATTTAGGGAATAGTTTTCTATACCCAATGGCATCATGTGTATTGCTTTCTCCCTGATACCAGATGACCCCGGCAATGCGAAAGTCCGTGATGGGCGCAATCATGGCATGATAAGCTACGCCGGGTAGGGCCGGCCAACCTTTTGACTCTTTTCTCGTCTCAGCGGCAAGCCGTAAATCAGGATCTTCATTTACTTCTTCGGCTTCCATCCACACTTCTGCCGGTGTACCTCCCCAGCTGGCGTGCACCAGGCCAACAGGTACTTTCAGCTCCTGATGTAGTTTGCGACCATAAAAGTAGGCCACAGCACTAAAGCTGCGCATGCTTTCCGGAGTACAACGTACCCATGTGCCTTCAATATTTTCCTGCGGTGTTTCCGCTGTGCTTTTTGGAACGTGAAAAAAGCGAATGTCCGGCCAGTTGGCATTGGCCACCTCTTCCTCACCCTGATCTATTTTGTTATTGACCGACCACTGCATATTACTTTGGCCACTGGCTACCCACACCTCACCAACCATGACGTCTTCAAGCGTGATGGTGTTTTGACCCATGATGTAAAGTATGTAAGGGCCACCGGCTTGTGGCGTGTGGATATTAAGTGTCCATTTGGCATAACCACTGGTCTCCACACTGACAGTATCCTTTTCGGCCCAGCTGGCTACCACTTTTACATTTTCACGTGGATTAGCCCATCCCCATATTTTTACTTCACTTTTTTGTTGGAGCACCATATGTGAGCTGAAGATGCTTGGCAAGCGGACATCGGCCAGGGAAGCCTGTAGGAAAAAGCATATGCCCAGGACAAACGTCAGAAAAAGGTGAGTAAAGGTTTTCATGTATTTTGCGTTTAATTTGGGGTAATTTAATCAATTTTTAGATTGTTCAATCAATGCATTTCTGTAAGCTGAAAAAATTCTTGATTTTGATACCAATCCCTGATAAACCTTCTTTTTATCGACAACAGGCAGGTTCCATGCCCCCGATTTCTCAAATTTATTGATAATCGTCTCAAAATTATCCGTGATAATGACGATCTCAGGTGGTTTGATCATGATCTCTTTAATGTGTACGTTGTCGTATTTGGAGGTATCAAACATTAACTTCCTGATGTCGTTTAACAATACGATACCCGTCAAATGGCGGGAAGTATCTACAACCGGAAATATATTTCGCTTTGATTTGATGATAACGCTCACCAACTCCCCCAATGTGGCGTCATGTGAGATCGTTAAAAGATCTTTCTCAATAACATTTTTTAGGGCAAGGGACTTGAGTAATAACACTTCTTCAGAGTATTGTTCTTCTATATCTGCTCCGTACTTTATTTCTGATAGTTTACGACTATATGCAAGGACGATATCCGATGAAGTAATGATCCCTTTCACCTTCTTGTTTTCCGGGCTGTCAACAACCATGAGTTCATCCACCGCATTAAAACTCATTAATTTGCTGACTTCCAGCAGCGTTTGATCCGGATATACAACCGTACAATTCGGATTCATTAAATCACTCGCTGTCCGGATGAGCGGATCAGGATAATGTAAAATATGTGTCACGTCATCAATATTAAAAACACCCTGCATTATTTCATTTTCATCCACAACGGGAAAGATCCGTTGCCGGCTTTTATCTACTACTTCCCTGATATCCGCCAGGCTGCTATCCTGTTTGATCAGGTTAAACTTTCGGGATCGGCGATACGATTCGCCAACTGTGGTGACATTGATAATGTCGGGAGCATATTTGCTGAAATGTGCTTTGGAAAACGTTTTATTTGGAACCTGATTTTCAAAGATGCTCCATTTTCGTGAGACGAGATAGGCGATTGAACAAACCCACATACTGGGCAGGAGTAGCTCATAATTCCCTGTAAGCTCACTGACCATAATGATTGTTGAAATAGGCGTGTTTGCAGCAGCTGCAAAAAACCCGGCCATTCCGACTACAGTGAAGGTAACCGGGTTGGCTATGATATCAGGAAATACAGGCTGTAAAAGGAATCCCACCGCCGTACCGATGGTTCCGCCTATTACCATTGACGGCCCAAAAACGCCGGCACTTCCCCCCGATCCAATAGAAAAGGAAGTAGTTAATATCTTTCCAAAGCCAATAAGCAGAAGAACAGATATGCTTACATTGGCTGTTCCATTGTAGAAAATTTCTTGTAAAATACCATACCCTCCACCCATCACATCCACCACAAATTTTTTGTCATCAAATATGAGAATAAGCGCCAGGCCGAAAGTGCCGGTGAGGAATCCACCAATGGCCGGTTTAAGAAAAGGGGTAATACTTAATGATTTAAAGGCATTTCGGGTTCTGTAAAATATTTTCACAAAGAAGTTAGCCACCACGGCCAATGTCAGCGCAAGTACCAGATAGGGGATGAGTTCCAGTGGATTGGAAAATCCCATTCCACTGGTTTCAATAAACATATGTTTCCACCCAAAAACGGAAGAATATATCGAATAAGCAATAATAGAGGCTACTGTGGAGGGCAGGATGACTTCTGATTCCACTTCCGGATCGGAGTACAACACCTCCGCGGAAAACAATGCGCCGGCAAGCGGTGCATGGAATATACTGCCTATGCCCGCACCCATACCCGCT
>JAOUKJ010000480.1 GCA_029882675.1 Cyclobacteriaceae bacterium | reverse complement strand
CTACGGCGGACTGGTGGAATCGATGGATGATGCCATTGGTGTGGTGCTCGATGCCATAAAAGACCTGGGGCTGGAAGAAAATACCATTGTGGTGTTTACCAGCGACAACGGGGGCGTCTCTTCCGGTGATGCTTTTTCCACCTCCAACCTGCCTTTCAAAGGGGGCAAAGGCTATCAGTGGGAGGGAGGCATCCGTGAGCCCTATTTTGTAAAAGTACCCTGGCTTCCTACGGCAGGAAAGGTGACTGAAGAAGTGGCCTCCGGAGTGGATTTTTATCCTACTTTACTGGAACTGGCCGGTCTTGCGCTCATACCTGAACAGCATGTGGACGGGCTGAGTCTGGTGCCGGTATTGAATGGTGAAAAACTGCCGGAACGTCCACTGTATTGGCATTACCCACATTATGGCAATCAGGGTGGGCAACCCTCTTCCATCATCCGTTTGGGCGACTGGAAGCTCATCCATTACTGGGAAGACGACCGGGAGGAGTTGTACAATGTGACCGAAGATATGACCGAGTCGAAAAATCTGGCCGCTGAAAACCCGGAAAAGGTAAAAGAGCTCAGCGATATGCTTTTGGGCTGGCTGAAAGAGGTGGACGCCAATATGGCCAGGCCAGACACACTCTACGATGAAACCCTGGCTAAAGAGTGGTATGATAACATCGTAAATAACCGCTGGCCGAAACTGGAGGAACAGCGTTTGCGCTTTCTGGAAGAGGATTTCGAGCCCAATGAAGATTGGTGGGGGAGTAAGGTGACGGTGGATTGAGATGGTCTTGAACAGGATTAAATGATTAAAAGATAGACAGGATATTGTGTGGAATAAATATGTTGGTCAAGAATTAAGAATAACAAGACAGGATGGTTTTTAATGACATAAATGAACTGACTCATAAGATCATTGGTTGTGCGATGGAGGTGCATAATACATTGGGCAACGGATTTCAAGAAGTGATTTATCAAAGGGCCCTGGCTATAGAGTTTTCTTTGCAGAACTTGTTGTTTGCAAGGGAGTTGGAAATGGAACTTCAATACAAAGATGAACTTATAGGTACAAGGCGGGTGGATTTTCTTGTAGAAGACCGGGTGATGGTAGAAATTAAAGCCATTGAAAAACTGGAAGGCGTGCATAAAGCGCAAGCCATAAATTACTGTGAAGCTTACAATATTGCAGATGGTTTACTAATAAATTTTGGAGCGCAATCCCTTCAGTTCCACAGGGTATATAATAAAAAGCTGATAAAGAAATCCTGACAACCTTAAACCAAGTTCAATAGCAAAGGAAAAATGTACTTACCTTATCACCCATATTCCATCATCCTGTAATATCCTTTAATCAAATAAATCCTGTTCAGACAATCCTTACTGAAATTATTATCTCCCGGTCTATCTTCCTTTTGAAAAAGTGAAAAAAATGTAAGATTTATGAAAATGAAACAAGTAATAGGGACAGTTGCTCTTTTAATATCAAGCTTCTTTATCTATGCGCAAGAGGTTGCAAAAATAGAACAGATCAGTATTGCTTCAAATGAATTGGGGCAACAGCGTGAGATACTGGTCTATACTCCTCAAAATTATATTGAGAATACATTGGTTGATTATGATGTGTTTTATGTATTTGATGCGCAAAACAGAGAATTTTTCGATTTCACACATTCGATTGTAAGTTTCATTTCAAATTCAGAAAGAAAATTTATCATTGTGGGTATAACGTCACCATATATTGAAAAGTATGACTACGCAAGGAATAATGATCTGCTTCCCGAATTGGAAACTAAAGATGCAAAAAAACACTTTGGAAAGTATTCCGGAAACGCTGATGATTTTCTGAAATAAAAGTACACACACCCGTAGAACTTAAGATTACAAGAGGGACTTGGGAAACTGAAGGAGAAATCAAAAATAATGGAGGGTTAAATAATGTAAAAATCGATCCTGCAAAAAGGAGCGAATTTCAATTTGAGGTTATTGAATGGGTTGATAGAATGAAATGAAAAATACAATGCCAATATCAGATCCCAGAAGACACAACTATGAAACCAGTCCTCCTCCTCTTTACTTGTAACAAGCAACCGAAACTTTGATGCAGAAAAACACCTCACCTTTTTTCACAAGAAATAGGATAAGTAAATACCGGATCAGTAAAAAAGTCATTGCTTATCTGAAAGTAATAGTTTCAAGCTCACCCAATCATAAAATGAAGCTCAAAATTTACCATAAAATAAGCCTTAACTAGCATCTTTATGCGCTTAATATTTCAAAATGGTGAACCCCGGAGCGTAAAATATTATCGATTACATCAGAAAAACCGGCAAATGTTCTTCTAAAGAATTGTTGATAACATCGGAATACCGGTATGCTACGCTCCAAACAACATCAGTAACTTTAAAGAGCTCTTTATGCAACAGTTTGAATTTGCAGTAAATACGTACTTTTAAAATCCCTTCATAATCACTACTTTGCACGCTTGCTTAAACCAGAATAACGTATTATGTCGACCAACCAGATAAAATCACAACGACTGATGTCTATTGATGCCCTGCGGGGATTTGATATGCTGACCATCATCTTTTTAGATAAATTCTTTTACCGGTATAACCAGGCCGCAGATACGCCTTTTTCCAACTTCATGGCCACCCAGTTTGATCATCCGGAATGGTACGGTTTTCATTTTTATGATATCATCATGCCCCTTTTTCTCTTTCTGGTCGGGATGTCCATCCCTTTTTCAATTACCAAAAGGCTTTCAATCAACCCTGATATGCCATCATTGTACCGGCACCTCATCAAGCGGTTTATTATACTCTGGGTACTGGGCATGATCAGTCAGGGCAACCTGCTCGATTTTGATATGGGTACGTTAAAATTGTATAGCAACACCTTGCAATCCATTGCCGTAGGGTACCTGTTTTCTAGTATCGCTTTTCTACATATGTCTCAAAAGGGGAGATATGGTTTGTTTGCCGGACTGTTGGTCGTTTATGCCATCCTCCTGGCCGTGCCCAATGTGCCAGGATTAGGTGCAAGTGTTATTTTGCCCGACAAGAACTTTGCTATTTATATAGACCGATTGATATTAGGTCATTTTGACGATGGCACCCAGTACAGCTGGATTGTGACCGGCCTGGGCTTCACAGCCAGCGTTTTGTCCGGCATATTTGCCAGTGAGCTGATCCGTTCCAATATGCCAAAGCAGAAAATTACCGTTTACCTTTTGTTAATTGGTGTGGCAGGCATTGCCCTTGGGCTGGTGTGGGGTATATGGCATCCGGTTGTAAAGAAGCTGTGGACCAGCTCTTTTGTCCTTTTCATCTCTGGAATATGTTATATCCTTATGGCCGTTTTTTACTGGATAATTGACGTGAAGGGCTATACCAAATGGGCCTTCTGGTTGCGCGTGATTGGCATGAACGCCATCTTCGCTTATGTAGTGACCCATGTGATCCGGTTCAGGGCACTTGCGCGGTGGGCGTTGTTT
>JAOUKJ010000479.1 GCA_029882675.1 Cyclobacteriaceae bacterium | reverse complement strand
CCACGGAGGACCTTCTACACGCGTGTATGGTGAAGGCAAAGACAACAAAGCCCTTGACAAATACATCAAAGAACTGAAAAACAAACTGGTAGACGTGGCCATTACAGCCAACAAGACTCCTGAAGTCGTTGAGACCGGTTTTGGACTGGGGCGTTGCACCATGAACATCAACCGTCGGGCAAGGCAGGCCAATGGCGACATCTGGCTGGGCAGAAATCCCGATGGCTCCTGCGACCGCGACGTGGCCATCATGCGTATTGATAAAGCGAATGGAGATCCGGCAGCCCTTTTCGTTAACTGGCCTTGTCATGCCACCACTGGCGGACAGGAAAACCTGAAGATCACGGGAGACTGGCCGGGGGCAACGGCAAGGCATGTACAGAAGCATTATGGGGAGAACGTTCCCGTGGCAGTAACTGCCGGGGCCAGTGCTGACATCAACCCCATCTACGGACCCAACAACCGGTTTGGTGACATTGACGCCATCGGGCTTATTCTCGGGGAGGAAATTGTAAGTGTCACCGAGGCAATAAAAACCACACCCGCTACCGGAATAAAAGCGGTGCGGCGAAACATTATCGTCCCCGGGAAAAAAAGGAGCGCCTCCCGCAAGGCCGGCGAAACCATCGAACCCGGAGAGGATGAAGAAATACGCTTGAGTGTAATCAAAATAGGCAACATCGTTTTTGCGGGCATCTCCGGTGAATTAATGACAGAAATAGGCATGGAAGTTAAAAACAACTCCCCCTTTCGCAACACCATCATTGTGACGCATTGCAATGGCAGCAGTGGTTATTTATGTACCGATAAGGCCTATAAAGAAGGTGGTTATGAGCCTATGGTTTCACGGGTGATGCCGGGGACGGAACAAATGATTGTAGATGCGTTTAGGGAAATGTTGAATGGGCTTTAGTTTCATCTCTTGATTTAGATAGCCCCTCAGTGGATTGAAGGCAAAATACCCAGCCGGAAGTGAGGTTGCGGTCTCGTTAAAGAAAACCAAAAAGGAAGGACAAGGGTATTGTCAATTTACCTGCATATACAACAGGGGTATTAAAACGAAAGGAAAAAGCAATGGAGACAAGGGGAAAGATGGTTTCTATTAAGTAATTAGGGACTTATCTTAATTTTGAACTGTCCAATTTTCAATATTAATATTTTTCAAACGGATAAAATGTTTTTCATTATTTGTAACCAGAACCATTTCATTTACAATGGCAGTTGCCCCAATTAATACGTCAAAATCATCAACTGTTTGGCCTAAACGTTTTAATCTTGCTTTTTCAATAGCGTAAATATCCAAGGCACTATATATAGGAAGCTGACTGAATTTACTAGTTAATCCATTAATTATCCTTCTGTTTTTTTCAGGATATGTGCTCTTCGCAGCACCATATTTAAGCTCTGCAACAGTTATTTCAGAAATAAATAGATTATCAAATCCAATGTTTTCAAACCTCTCAATTAAATTATATCTGCCTTTTAAAAAATATATGCAAATATTTGTATCCAATAGGTAGTTCATTACAAATCTTCTATCTTTCTATTGGTAAACCGATCTGTACGAAGTTCTTCAATAATTTTCTCAGCTGTTTGATCAGACTGCCAAGCGCCAAACAAGGCCTTCCAGGAGTCATCTTTCTCATCCTCTTTAACACGGGTTGACTCTGTGATTTTACCAATCAGCTCTACTTTCACATCGGCACTGAGGCTTTTTATCATGCCTAGAAAATTATCTGCTATACTTATTCTTTTTACTTCCATAATTATTCACAGTATCAAAATTAACAAAAATATCATCAAAAAAATTCACCAAATCAATACTTATCAATCACACATGAATTACAAAATTGACTGTTTTATATGTTGTTTCAGAGCAACAACCCTTTATAAATACTTCCCCAGGGCTCCCGCATCTCACGTTCCAGCATTTTATTGGCCTTTTCATTGTTAGTGATCTGCTCTTTCACCGGATCCCACTCCAGGTCTTCTTCCAGCATCATGGCAATATTGCCCAGGTGCGGGCTGGTGAGTGACCTGTGTGCCACCTCGGCCGGGGCAATGGGCTCCTCCCGCGATATCACACAATCAATGAAATTCTTAAAATGGTCGTCACTTTTGTACAAGTGTATTTCGTCGGGGCCTATGACTGTATCCAGCAAACCCACAGGGTTGGCACCATGCTCCCCCCGGTTGGCCCAGACACTACCTTCAGTCCCTTCAAACTTCACGCCCATGGTCTCCTCCTTACTGGAAATAATCATCTTCACCCCGTTGGCATAGACACACTCAAAATAAAACTCGGTGGCCGTGTTCCATACCGGATGGTCGGCCCAGGTGGCTTTGGCATTTTGAATCCTCACCGGGCCGGTATGTTCGGTATCCATCCCCCACTGGGCGATGTCCGGGTGATGACCTCCCCAGTCGGTAACCTGGCCTCCGGAATAGTCCAGCACCCAGCGAAAATTGACGTGTGTACGCGCCGGGCAATAAGGCGCCTCAGGGGCAGGCCCCAGCCACATGTCGTAATCAAAGCCTTTGGGTACCGGGGCCGTTTCCGTGAGGTGACCCGTTTTGCCAAAATCGGGCGTACCGGGAGGTAGACCACAACGCACCGTATGCAACTCCCCTATCCGTCCGTTGCGTACCAGTTCGCACACCCGCCTGAAGTGCTCATTAGACCGCTGCTGGCTTCCCGTTTGGAAGACCACATTGTATTTTTTCACGGCATTGCTCATGGCACGGCCTTCAGGTATAGTAAGTGCCAGGGGTTTCTGACAATAGATATCTTTCCCGGCCTTTGCTGCCATCATAACGGGAATAGCATGCCAATGGTCAGGTGTTACGATTTCCACTGCATCGATATCATCGCGGGCTATTACATCGCGGAAGTCGGTATAACCTTTGCACGATTTGTATTTCTTTCCGTGCTTTTCTGTATAGGCATCAACCACCATTTGTTTAATAAACTCCCTGCCGGCCACTTTTCCATTCCAGTATCCCGTACTTTCCTTATTGACATCACACACCGCGGTAATCTGTACCCTGTCGTCACGTAAAAAACCTTTCACATCATTTCCGGCCTGGTTTCCTGCACCAATGATACCTATGGTGATCCGGTTGGAAGGGGCCACATGCCCGTTTTTACCCAGGGCCGATCCCGGTATGATGGTAGGCGCCAGAAACACACCGGAAACAGCGGCCCCATATTTTTTTATAAATGTACGTCTGTTGGTCTTTTTCATAGATAGCAAGATAGTGATATTCCTGTTAGTTACAAATCATGGCTTTCATCGTTTACTGTTTTTGCCTATACAGTGCCTGGTTATTCTAATCTGAAGCTCTTTTCTTCCTCCTTCACTCCACTTCATCAGAAGCCCTGATCAACCGGGCACTTAAATCCGGGTCGGCCATATCTTTGTCCAGCGGGAACATTGGTCGATTTATTTTTTTATACCCCAACCTTTCCAGGTCCTGATCCAC
>JAOUKJ010000478.1 GCA_029882675.1 Cyclobacteriaceae bacterium | reverse complement strand
TTTTAGCCTTTCCCATACCGGCCAACTGGCCTACGCCTATTTCACCAAAGGGGAATATCATATTTACCAGGGCCCCCTTACCGCTTTTGAAAATACACTCCTCCGGCCCACCCGGATCACCTCCCGTGCGGCGCTGATCTTGCCTCCCGACAGCCTGCATGGTGAAGAAGAGTCCCTGACATCAAAATTAAAAGAAAATACCAGCTACGTCCTGACCTCCGACAGCATCATCAACCACCGTTATAAACGGAAGTTTCAGCTCGACTACATCGGCAATACAGCCGGAGTGGGTATAGGGGCAACAACAGCCGGTGGTGGCCGGGGAGCTGCTGAAGGTGGGGTAAACATGTTATTCAGTGATATGCTGGGTGAAAATCAGCTCTATGCAGGCATGGCGGCCCAGGGTGATATATTGGATATGGGTGGTGGCTTTGCCTATTTAAATAAGGCCAAACGAGTCCCCTGGGGAGTAGGCGCCAGCCATGTTCCCTACCGGATGACCGCCTATGAATATATGCTGGACTCCATACCTGTATATGGATGGGTGGAGCGACTCGATTTTTATAACTTCCGCACTTTTGTTGAGCAGATCGATTTCTACGGTCAGTATCCTTTCAGTATAAATGCCCGGCTGGAATCCAGTATTTCTTTATCCAGATATCATTTTCATGCCGAGCAATGGAAAAACTATTATGCCGGCACCCTGCTTGTAGCACAAGAAAAACAGCGTCTGCCCTCTCCTGAGGGGTTTAATATTGGGGTGGCGAATATCGCCTGGGTCTTTGACAACTCCTTTTTTGGCGTGGCCTCTCCCATGGATGGAATGCGGATCAGGGCGGGCGCTGATCAATACCTCGGTGTAATTAATATGCAGACATATAACCTGGATTTCAGGAAGTATGTATTCCTCCGCCCGATATCGCTGGCCTTCAGGGCCACGACAACACTGCGTGAAGGTCGTGATGCCGACAACGGCCTGCTTTACCCCCTTTCACTGGCTTATCCCTGGAACACCCATGGCAATAACCTGGACTCGTTTTATGATAGCCCGGAGGCTTATGAGGTGCTCAACAACCTTTTTGGGACAGGCATCGCCGTGGTCAATGCAGAAGTGCGGTGGCCCCTTTCCGGCCCGGAAAACCTTTCAGGCGTCAAGTCCAGGTATTTCTATACCGAATTGGGCTGGTTCATCGATGCCGGACTGACCTGGTATGAAGGAAGCAATTACAGCGAAACAGGTGGTGATGACTGGATACAAAGGGCGGTGGTCACTACCGGGCCGTCTTTACGGATCAACTTCTTCGGGCAATTGGTCATCGAACCCTACTGGGCCTTCCACCTCACCGATGCACGGAAAGGAGAATTCGGGCTCAATTTTTTACCGGGTTGGTGAGTTTAGCCTTTCTGAAAAAATAATAACAATCCGCATATCCCAAAAACTGCAACCTGATCATATCCTATCCGACAATTCCAACCAGCGCATTTCTTTCCCCTCAATCAGGGTAATTATTTGCTCAATCTCGTCGGCCCATTGTTTCAATTCCTCAAAGCTCCCCTGTCCGGCGTTGAGTTTTTCCACCAAAAGGGCCTTCTTCTTCTCCAGTTTTTCAATTTCGCCCTCTAATCGCTCATATTCCTGCTTTTCTTTATAGCTCAGTTTGGTTTTCTCTTCCGCACGTACTTTCTGTTCCTTTATTTTCTCCTGGTCTTTACGGTCTGCGGCCTCCTTTTGGGCCTCCTCTTTTTGTGCCTCGGCAAAGTCGCGGTATTGGGAATAGTTAAACGGGTAATCTTTTATGGGCTGGCCTTTTTCAAAAATAAAGACATGCTCTACCAGCCGATCCATAAAATAGCGGTCGTGGGATACAATGAGCAGACAACCCTGAAAACGCGAGAGGAAATCTTCCAGTATGCCCAGGGTGATGAGGTCCAGGTCGTTGGTGGGCTCATCGAGGATCAGGAAGTTGGGGTTTTTGATCAATACCTGCATCAGTTGCAGGCGTCGTTTTTCACCACCACTGAGGTTATCTACAAAATCATGCTGAACCTTAGGCGGAAACTGAAAATGATTGAGAAACTGCGATGCGGAGATGTTGGAACCATCACTCAGGGTAATCACCTCGGCAATTTCCTTGACCAGGTCAATCACTTTTTGGCCGGGTTTAAAACGTAATTCCTGCTGTGTGTAATAGCCAAAAGTAGTATTCTGCCCTTTGTCCACCTCACCGGCATCGGGTGCCAGTTTGCCTGTCAGCATATTGAGAAAGGTTGTTTTGCCCACCCCATTTTTGCCTAAAATACCTATTTTCTCACCCCGTTTAAAGGTATAGGAAAAGGGCCGGATAATCTCTAATCCATCGAAGGACTTTTGAATATCCGTCACTTCAATCACCTTTTTCCCCTGCCTGCGGGCGCTCACATCGAGCTCCATTTCGCTTTTTTCCAGCTTTTGCCGGGCTTTTACTTTCAGGTCTTCAAAGGCATCGACACGGTATTTGGCCTTCGTACTCCGTGCCTTTGGCTGGCGCCTTATCCAGTCCAGTTCCTTGCGCATCAGGTTGCGGGCCTTTTCCACCTCCGATTGCATTTGCATTTCCCTTTCGGCCTTTTTCTCCAGGTAATAACTGTAGTTGCCATCATAGCGGAACACCTGCTCCCGGTCTATTTCAATGATGGAATTAGTCACACTTTCAAGAAACCAGCGGTCGTGAGTCACCAGTAAAAGGGTGAGGTTGGAACGGGAGAGGTATGACTCCAACCATTCCACCAGATCCAGGTCCAGGTGGTTGGTGGGCTCATCCATAATCAACACATCGGCCCCTTCGATAAACACCCGGGCAATAGCCACCCGCTTTTTCTGCCCACCGGAAAGTTCTGCCACCGGCTGTTCCAGGTCATGTATATTCAACTTTCCCAGGATTTCCTTTACCTTGCTTTCGTAATCCCAGGCCTTGGCTGCATCCATTTTTTCAATCAGTGAAGAAAGTTCGTCCTGGGATGCCTGGTCTTCCCCTCCCCTGGAAATATTTTCCTCATAGGCCTTTATCAGCCTGAGCGTGTCATTATCTCCATCAAAAACCGCGTTAAGCACCGTGTCTCCCGGTTTGAATTCAGGATTCTGCTCCAAAAAGGCCACGTGGATGTCATTACGAAAAGAAACCTGTCCACTGTCAGGGGTTTCCAGCCCGGCCACGATCTTTAATAAGGTTGATTTGCCCGAGCCGTTAACACCCACCAGGGCCATTTTTTGCCCCTGGGCCAGGCCGAAGGATATATTGTCAAAGAGCACACGCTCGCCAAAACTCTTGGTAAGATTTTCTACTGAAAGATAGTTCATGGTGCAAAGCTAAGCAATGATTTAGTGAATCAGTGATAGATTTGTTCTATTTTCAATGAGATGGGTGTCCCGCAGTGGCGGGAGGGTTTATGGGTGTATGAGTGTATGGGTTTATGGGTATATGAGTTTATGGGTGTCCCGCAGTGGCGGGAGG
>JAOUKJ010000051.1 GCA_029882675.1 Cyclobacteriaceae bacterium | reverse complement strand
CGTATAGTGCGTAAAAGTTTACATAAACAATAAAATCGTAATTGGTGAGTAGGCGATGATATATACGAGGCACTACCTTTGGCTCGTCGATGAAGTTATAAATCATTGATAAAAAGTGAAGATGGAAACTGCTGTTGAAAAGTGATCGGTAAATTTCTTAAGAGTAAAAACAGATGCTGGTATGGCAATACTGGTAATGTGTGTTGTGTTTAAAAAAAATAAATGATTATGAAATTTTTGGCTTATTTGAAATTCAGATGGAAGATGGCGTTGATGTTGGCCGTCCCTTTATTAGGTGTGGTTTTTTATGCTTCCACAAGTATAAATAATAGTATAAAAACAACCACTGAAAGCGACCAGTTAAGTGAGTTGATCGGACTGGCCGGCAAGGTAAGTGCAGTAGTACATGAGCTTCAGAAGGAAAGGGGACTAACGGCGGGTTTTCTGGGAAGTGCAGGTGTGCAATTCAGTACAGAGATTATTGCGCAAAGGAAATTAACGGATGGAAAAATAAGTGACCTAAACCTCTTTTTAGCGGATTTTGAGCAAGCGCAGTTTAGCGGGGAATTTCGCAGTTTACTCAGTGAAGCGATAAGTAACCTAAAAGCCCTAGAGGAAAAGCGCAATGCCATAAGCCGTCTTGGTATTCATACCAATGAAGCCATCGGATATTATACCGCCACCAACGGACAATTTCTTAATACGGTAGGCTTTATATCAAAAGTAGTTACTGACAACGACATCAGCACAGATGTTTCGGCCTATGTCAACTTTTTACTCAGTAAGGAGCGTGCAGGTATTGAACGTGCGGTACTCACCAATACTTTTGCAGCGAACAAATTTGGCCCGGGCATGTACAATAAGTTCCTGAGTCTGGTTGCGCAACAAGATACCTACAACAATGTCTTTAAGATGTATGCCGCACCGGATCAGATTACTATACTGGATAACATTATGAAGGCTAAAGAAGTGCAGGAAACAGAACGTATGCGAGCCGTGGCCATGGAAAAGAGTGTGGAAGGCAATTTTGGAGTAGATGCAAATTACTGGTTCAGTAGCCAGACGAGTAAAATCAATTACCTGAAGGAGTTGGAAGATGAGCTGGCAGGTCATATGGCTTACCAGGCAGAGAATTTGAAAAGCGCTGCACAATTGAGGTTATATCGGGATATTTCCATTGCTGCTTTTGCCACGGTGCTGGCCCTTATCCTAAGCTATGTCATTGCTTCAAATATTAGCAGTCGGATTGCTGTAATGAACCACAACATCCGGAGAATTGCTGAAGGAGACCTCACCATCAGCCTTGAGGCCTATGGTACCGATGAGATAGCTGATGTAGAAATCAACCTGAAAGCCACCATTAATAAGTTACGCGACATCATCCACAATGTTGTAGACGTGGCCGGAACGGTATCTTCAGCGAGTATAGAGATCAATAAAGCCACTGAAACACTATCTGAGGGAACAACGGAACAAGCCAGCTCACTGGAGGAGGTGTCGGCATCGATGGAGCAGATTCTGGCCAATGTAGAGATGAATGCAGAACACTCCAGTGAAACAGCTAAAATTGCAGAATCAGCAGCCCTTGAAATTGAAGCTTCCAATCGTGAAGTTGCAAGTGCGGGTCTGTCCATGAAGGAGATTGCCGATAAGATATCAATTATTGGTGAAATATCCCGGCAGACCAACCTGCTGGCTCTGAATGCGGCAGTCGAGGCCGCACGTGCAGGTGAACATGGCAAAGGGTTTGCGGTTGTGGCTGCTGAGGTGAGAAAGCTTGCTGAGCGGAGCCAACAAGCCGCAACGGAGATCGATGAATTATCTGTTAAAAGTGTAAATATTGCCAATAGCTCAGGAAAATCAATGAGCCTGGTGGTGCCCAGTATCCAGAAAACATCACAACTGATACGTGACATCACCCATGCCAGTATGGAGCAGAAGTCAGGTACTGCACAAGTCAATCAGGCCATCATGGAGCAAAACCAAATAGTGCAGCGGAACTCCTCGCTGGCCGAAGAATTGAATGCCAGTGCATCAGAACTGGAACACCAGAGTGAAGCTTTGCGTGACCTGATGACCTTCTTTAAACTTTGAAATGCTTTATCAGGTGAGTAGTGGCCCGGGGAGTCGCTTCCCGGGCCATATTTACCGGTAACTAATATATATTTATAACAGCTTTTTTAGAGGATACGATAATGACAACAAAAACACTAAATAAAATACTGATCATTGATGATAATGAAATCGACCAGTACATCACCAAATCCGTAATAGAGCTGGCTGGTATTGGAGATGTTACGGATGTTGAAAGCAATGTTAGTGAGGCGCTTTACTATTTGCAGCAATGTATTGATCAGGGTAATCCATTGCCTGATCTTCTCCTTATCGATATTCATATGCCGATCCTAAATGGCTGGGATTTCCTGACCGAATACAGGAAGTTTACTTTTGATTCCGGCAAGGAACCGGTGTTGATTATGTTTTCTTCCTCCATCAATAAAAATGATCGAAAACATGTGGTTGAGTTTACGGAAATAGCCGAATTTATTGAAAAGCCCATTACCGTAGAAAAATTTCAAATGATTGTGGAAAAACATTTTAATGCAAGTTATAGCCCAATAACATTTGTGTCATAAAGGAAGTAATCTGAGTTGTTTTGGCAGCGTAAACTGTAGTGGTTTCGCTGCTTTTTTTTTGGTCGATTTGTAATGGCATTGTACTTTATGGAGGAAAAGGCTTTGTGTTAAAAAATAATTATCAGGAATATGTTGCGACAGGTAAATAATATTTGTTACCTTCTCTGTGTTTTTTCAAAATCAGTGTGAGTTTCACAGCAAATTGACAAATAAAAGTATTGCCATGAGTAAAGAGCGGAAGTTTTATCAGCCGGGGATATCAAAAACACCATCCCTGTTTTCGATTACCAAATCATTTAACCGGTATACCCTTTCCTGGTTGGCTTCATCCTCGATGATTACTTTTTTGTATGGTTATTTCATCGAAGGGGAACATTTAAATGCACCGGGATCTTTTAAATGGGCCACCCATTTGGTCGGAGAATTTTTTGTAATAGCAGTTATTATGGGTGTTATTGTCTTGTATGTTCATGATAAACAACAAACAGACAATCCCATACAACGCCTTTTTCCCGTCCTTATTTGGGGCCGTAAGCTACTCGTTAAAATGGGGCCTTTGCTAAGACAATATTTGTTTTTAAATGATCAGGAGGAAACACCTTACAACCGCATTACGCGAACCTGGATATATGAGTCTTCCAAGGGCGTACGTAATACCATTGGGTTTGGCAGTCAGCTTGATATGGACAAGGTCGGGACAACGCTGGTCATGCCGGCAACTTTTACCAACCTCAATTCAAAAACAGGAGATGAGACCGGAAAGGTTTATAAAAAAGTGATTGGGGCTTATACGGGTGTTGAACCGGTGATCCTTACCAATTTTGTTCATATTAGCGCCATGTCTTACGGGGCATTGTCTTACCGGGCACATGCGGCATTGAACCAGGGAGCCCAAATGGCCGGTATCATGCACAACACCGGGGAGGGTTCAATGGCACCCTGCCATGAGTATGGTGGTGGGGATCTGGTATTTCAGATTGGTACGGCCAAATATGGGATAAGGGATAAATCTGGAGAAATGGATGACGCACTTTTAAAGAAGGTGGCGGAGCACCCACAAGTGAAATTGATTGAGATTAAACTGGCTCAGGGCGCCAAGCCTGGAAAAGGAGGGATGCTGCTAAAAGAAAAAATAACGAGAGAAATAGCGGAAATACGCAAGATACCTATGGGGGAAGATGCTTATGCCCCTGCCCGACACCGGGAATTTACGGATGTGGATGGGCTGTTTGATTTTATTGATAGGGTGAGGGGTGTTTCCGGCAAACCGGTAGGGATAAAAATGGTGATTGGGCATACTTCAGAGATTGAAGATATAGCAGCCTCAATGTCTAAAAATCCCGGCCGAGGGCCTGATTATATTGTCATTGACGGAGGCGATGGGGGTACAGGTGCTGCACCACTGGTACTTAGTTCTTATGTCGGCCTGCCCATGAAGCAGGGCTTGGCAGTAGCCGACTGGGCTTTGAAGAAAAATGGGGTCAGGGACAAGGTTGTACTCTTTGCCAGTGGAAGAATAGCTACCCCCATAGATATCGCTGTAGCCATGGCCCTGGGGGCAGATGCGGTGTATATTGCCCGGGGATTTATGCTGGCCCTGGGATGCATACAGGCCCTGGAATGTCATACCAACCATTGTCCTACGGGTATTGCTACGCAAAACAAACGGCTGGAAAGAGCCCTTGATATACAAGCAGCCGCTAAACGCGTGGCCACCTTTGCCAAAGTGCTTTATAAGGAAACCACCATGTTGGCTGAATCCTGTGGTTATGACAGCCCCGACAAAATCACACCCGATGATATCATGGTTGTTACTTCTCCGGGTCACCTGGACTATTTATCAGAATTACATGGAGTTTCAGCCTATGAGGCAAGCATTGAAAGGGCACAAGCCAGGGCCAACGGGATGAGCGTAGGAGAGATGAAGATGAAATAAAAAAGCATAACATGTCCCCCGGGAACGACATGTTATGCCGGGTTATTATACCGCAGCTGAAAGTATTTCTTTTAATCTTTTGGCTACGATGTTTTCCTGTCCGGGCTTCATCATCCAGGTAGTGATGCCTATGTGTTCGTCATTTCCCACCGTTTCTATGCTGGGGTGCCCCATCCGCAATTCTTTACGGGCATCATCCGGGCTGATTTTTACCTTTGAGTTGTCCCAGGATATGCGCAGAGAAGGAACGTGGTTGGCTTGTTCAGGAACATGTACTTCTGCTTTAACACCATCCACTGCCGCGGCGCTGCTCCTGATCAGTTCTATTTGGGCCTCCCACAAATTCCATTCTTTTTTGTGGTCTTTTTTCAGGTATGATTCCAATGCCACATACATGCCCAACACTTCTTCCTTGTTTACCTTCATTCCGCGGGCAATGGTAGAACCCCTGGGGGGGCAATGCAACCGGGCGGCCTTGATGTAGTCTTTTTTGCCGAGCAACAGGCCGGCGCTTTGAGGCCCCCGTAGTCCTTTTCCCCCTGAAAAGCATACCAAATCGAATCCCATTTTGGTAAACCGGAACAGGTTTTCCACCGGGGGTACGTCGGCAGCACAGTCAATAAACGTGGGAATGTTGTGTTTTTTACCCAGCGCCACAAACTCTTCCCACTTGATCTGTCCCTGCTCTACATTGGCATTGAGAAACCACAGCATGGCGGTTTGTTTATTGATGGCTTTCTCCAACTCTTTGGCCGTCTCCACCATGACGAGCTTAGCGCCTACATTTCGTAATGCGTGGGTGTAACCGATGTTATGGGCTTTTTGTACGATAACTTCATCCTTCATCCCGGTGAGGTCAGGCATTTGTGCTACTTTTTCCGTATCCATTCCCGCAATTACGCCTGCAAGACCGATGGTCATGGCCCCAAATGCACCGGAACTGACGGTGGCATATTCACAATCCAGCATCTCAGCGATTCGCTCGCCTACCTTGTCCTGTAGCTCATCGAGGTTGACATAATCGGAAGTGCCATACACAATGGTGCTGATGACCTCTTCAGGCATGAGTGATCCGGTCATGGCCGTGTATGTGCCGGCGGCATTGATAAAAGTACGTACACCCAGTTCCTTGAATAAATCGCGGGCGGGCGCACTTAATACAGCTGATGAAACCTGGCCGGAAGCTACCGCAGTGCCAAACATTCCGCCAACAAGGGGCAGGGCAGAGAGCCTTTTTAATAATTCCCTTCGTGTAGCCATTTCACTAGTCTTTATAGGCAATGCAATCGATCTCCACCAACGATTTACCCGGTACACCGCCATAGACGGCAACGGTAGTGCGGACAGGAGGATTTTTCCCAAAGCGACCCCTGTACACGGCATTCATTCCCTTGTAATCTTCCAGGTCATGAAGGTAAACATTTACCTTGAGGACCTTGTCCATGGACGACCCGGCCTTAATCAGCTCTTTTTCCAGTTCCCCCAATACTTTATCGGTATGGACGGCAATATCGCCCTCTTCGTGATAACCTTTGCCGGCAATGAATACCAGGTTGCCATGGCTGGTATGTCCTGAAAACAGGGGTACGTCCTGATCCATAACTACTTCACCGTGGGTCACTTCCGCTTTTTCAGGATTTGCAGCGACTGCGGCCTTTGTGCCAATGATTCCGCCAAATAAAGCGGCTGCCATGGCTCCTGTTTTTTTCAGCAGGCCCCGGCGATTTGATTTTTGATTTTCCATAAGGTCAGTGTTTAGTGCTCAATATTTTGTTACGCTGTTTTCAAAAAAACAACATCCAATTATCCAAAATTCAGACATAATAGTCAATCATTTGTCCAAATAAGTTTGTGCTGGTTGACTTACCGTCAGGGTTATTCCATTGGTTGCCTCCTCTGGGATTAGTCCTCGACTATGAATACATTCAAAAGACACGACCGCTCATTGCGGAAATGATACAGCATGACAACGGAGAAATTCCGGCAGGCAGTAAATAGACAGGCAGGCAACGGGTAGTCTGATTTATTATTTCCAATTCTTTCAAATCAGGACTTTTTATTCGTTTATTGCGGACTTTTCCAGTATTCGGAGCATAGAGACAAATTTTGAATTAATTAACAATCCGCATTTACACCATGACCAACCTGCATTTTACAGAGATAGAATTGTTGCACCTAATTACTCATCGTATTGGCAATAAATCGAGGGATGAACAGGTAGGGCTATCCGTGGCAGAGTCTGTTATAGATGAGGAGACGACAGACATGCTGTTGAACAGGTTTTTAGGACCTGTCAATAAGGAAGAGGTATACTCTTTTATGCACCCTGTAAATCTGGAGATGAACGAGGTGTACGTGGTGGCGAAAGAACTGTTTGCAGATCCGGGTGCTTTCATCACCTCATCTCATAACCTGGCTACTTTACTTTATGAGCAATCACTGCATCCCAAAATTATGGAAGGGAAATTGAATGTGGTTTACTTTTCCAATGTGATGGTGGGGGAGGAGATGGTGGATGCGATTGGCCTTTTTAAATCAGAACAGGATGTGCCCTTTATCAAGATGCTACAGGGGCCTTCCGGTTTTAACATTAAACATGAATATGGCTTTGAATTAAAAGGTCTGGATAAAGGGTGCCTGATTTTAAACACCGAAGATGAAGACGGATACAGGTTGTTGTTGACAGACAACAAATCGGCAGATGCCCGCTACTGGATGGACGAATTTTTGAAAGTGCAGGTTGTCAGTAACGAGTTTCAACAAACCCGGCAGTTTTTGAATATTACGAAAGATTATATTACAAAAGAGCTCACCAAGGAGTTTGAGGTGACCAAAACAGACCAGATTGATTTGCTCAATCGCTCGGTAGAATACTTTAAGTCAAAGGAAAAATTCGATAAAGAAGAGTTTGAAGATGAAGTGCTACAGGACGGAAAAATGATACAGTCTTTTCATAACTACAATGAGGCATACGCGCAGGACAACGACTATGAAATCATAGAACATTTTGAAATATCTCCGGTGGCCGTTAAAAAACAGGCGAGAATTTTTAAGAGTGTTATCAAGCTTGATAAAAATTTTCATATCTACATTCATGGCAACAAAGACCTCATTGAGCAGGGGGTTGATGAGCAAGGACGCAAATATTATAAAATTTACTACGACAAGGAGAAGTAGTTTTAGTAGTCGCTTAAATCCGCAGGCGACTTTAATAAACAATTAATAAGGTTTAAATATAACCGAATACCCCGTTTTAAATCTAAAGGTTATTCACTTATTCAAGTGCACCAAAAAAGTGGTTTTTTGGTTCTTCTACAGACCTGGAAAATTTAGTGTCCGCGCATTCATCCACCTAGCTTTCCAGTACATTAACCGGCACGGCGCCTTGGTAAGCACTACTTCATGGGTTTCTTCAGCTTGGTTTTAATCCTGACAGGAGGTTCAGCGTGTCACACGTTATCATTTTCTTCCGTATACTTTAGCCAGTTCATAGCCACACGTATATCAGCATACGAATATTCATCGCCCAACAAACCTTTAATGGCCCCGAAGCCAGGCGTTTCCAGGGTCTTACTCGCCTGGATGATTTTATCGATTTTATCCTGCTCGATGAGTTTACCCGGCTCCAATGCGCCTGTACCAACATAATAGGCCAGATGGCTTGCAATGGTGCCGGGGGTCATTTCTCTTTTTTCAGCGATCTCCTGAATATCCAAACCGTCTTTATACAGGGTAAAGGAAATCTCACGCGATGGTGTTTTGTCTTTAATATTTTTCTTCCCTTTACCTTCTTTTTTTACCTTACTGTAAATTTCTTCCTCTACGACCTGACGCGTAAATTCCCGGTTTTCCAGGGATGATTTTAGCAATAAATGAGCTTTTGACATCTGTTGATACTGCATGTGGGTGGCTTTCTTCAACGCTTCCAGCTCCTTGATGTACTTGACCATTCCCTTTTTTACCTTTACTTCATCGATGTGTGCCTGAATGGCTTCCGTATGTTTGTCCAACTGACCTTTAAAATAATCTCTGGCTTTACAAATCCGCTCAAATAAGATGTTGAGGTAATTATCTTCTCCCTTGAATACAATTTGATCGATCTGGTTTCTGAATGTTTTACCAACCCCTTCAATGGGACGGAGGTCGTCCAACAGGCCTTTGGCCCAGCTTTGGTATTGCTGTTTTGGGGAGGATTTTTCATCTTTCTGATAACTTATGCTATGTTGATAATAGTCACCCAACAGATCCGTAAATTGAAAGGCCGATTTGGCTACCGCACCATAATATTCACGTGATGATTGGCCAAGTTCAGTTTGCAATTTGTCAGGCTCTTTTTTTGTGGCTGTAAATTCAGTGAGCGATGGATCTGTGCGAAAATCTCTTAGGGGGATGGGGGATGACAAGACCAGCCCTTCCAGGGAAGTGAGCCTTGAGAGGGCCACATAAACCTGCCCGGGAGCAAAGGCCCGTGATAAATCCAGGATGGCCTTTTGAAAGGTCAGACCCTGGCTTTTATGTACCGTGATAGCCCAGGCCAACTTTAGTGGAAATTGAATGAAGGAACCCAACGTCTTTTCTTCGATCGCATTGGTTTCCTTGTTTAAACTGTAGCGGATGTTTTCCCAGGTGTAGGGCTCTACTTCCACATCAGGGCTTCCATCGGTGAATGAAACGTGAATTTCTTCGGAGGTCAAATACGATACCTTTCCTATTTTACCATTGAAGAATAATTGCTGACCCGAGGGGTCATTTTTCAAAAACATCACCTGAGCACCTTTTTTCAGGGTAAGTTGCTCATCTACCGGGTTGAGGTGAGTCGGGAAATCACCTTCAGTAGTAGCCCGGTATGAAAAGGCCTTTTGATCGATATTACTCAGTTCGCGGCTGTTCAGGCTGTCCGCTGAATTGTTGTGTGTGGTGAGTTGGATATAACCCTCTTCAGGTTTCGGATGAAAATCGGGTTTGTAATGTTCATTGATGGTTTTTAGGTCGGCCTGATCTACCTGATTGGTTCGGAATTTATTGAGTAAATGGATAAACCGGTCATCTGACTGCCGGTATATCTTTTCAAATTCGATATATACGGGGGGGGATTGTTGCAGGGCGCGAGCTTCAAAAAAGTAAATGCCGGAATAATAGGGCGATAGGTAGTGCCACTCGTAGTCTTTTACAACCGGAGGTAATTGGAGTAAATCGCCTATAAATAATATCTGTACACCACCAAAGGGCTCATGGTTTCGTTTCCGCACATTTTTCAACACCAGGTCGATACAATCCAACAAATCAGCACGGAGCATACTTACCTCGTCAATGATGAGGAGTTCCAACTCACGGAGAAGCTTGCGTTTACTTGAATTAAGCTTAATCTGGGACAGGACAGACATGGGAGTGTTGACCTTGCCCTGTGACTGGTGATCAGACAGGGGGGTGTTCTCCGGGATGTAGGCACCAAAGGGCAACTGAAAAAGGGAGTGAAGGGTCACACCTCCGGCATTAATTGCCGCAATGCCCGTGGGAGCGGCGATCACTGCATTTTTATGCGTAACATGGATGATTTCTCTTAAAAAAGTCGTCTTACCCGTACCTGCTTTTCCCGTGAGAAAAACATGGCGGTTGGTCATGTTGATGTACCGCGATGCCAGTTGCGCTATTTCTAATGGGCTAGACAATTTTCAGGGCTGTAAATTTCAACGATACCATATTTATTAATTATTCAGATTTGTTTTATTATCAACGCGTATAAATATTAAGGTCATGTGTTTATGTTCCAAATTTCGTAAAAATACTTTAACTCTATAGTTTTACCCCAATAAAGTATACATCGTTGATAACTATTAATAAATAATATTAAATATACATAATTGTAATTATAATAAAATATAAATAAATTTAAAATAATAAAAATATGATAAATATATATTTTCAATATAGCAGATTATTTTTAATCACTACTGTCTAAAATATATTTTTTGATCGCAAAAGCGCTATTTGCTGTTATATAAATGCTTTATCGAGCATATAAAAATGAATCCCCCCATTCTAACCACATAAAAGTTGGACTTGTTGTTTATTTTTAAGTCCGTTTTTTTATAAAAGGGCCTGTTCAACCACTCCATTAAGACAATTTTCACGAAAAGGTTTATTCTGATAAAAGTGGCCATATTGAACAGATTCCAGTTAAAAATTCCAGAATCAGTATCGTTATCATTGCCGTTCATTTCTGAATTTGAACTGCATTCTCACTTGTACCACCAAATGACTTGACATGCAGGTTTTGCTTTAACTGTTTGAAGAAGACTTCTATATGCCAGCGCTCTTTATAGGTACGCTGAAGGCTTACCCTTTGGTATACTTATCTGCTCCATACTCCCAAACCAGCTTTTTAAATTTTTCACTCGGTAATAATGAGATTATTTGACTAAACAGGCTTATATTTACCATAGGTGAGGTGGTTGGTTTTGACGAACATTAAATTAATCCTTTCTGGATTAATTTCCACTCTCACCTGTTTTTTACCCATTTATTTTTGACGGATGTGCATCAGTTAATTATTCAAATATACCTAAAACTGGGTATTGACATCTTCAAGGAAATGTGTCAACTTTAAATATAATTAGTATAATATCACCTCTATATAAATATATAACTATTCATAATTTCCTTAATATTGTTTTAATGATGTATGATGCATAATAAAGTATAACTCAAAAAGCCACTCTTGTCTCTGGAAGGCAAGAGTGGCGAGAAAATTGTTTCACATATGGAAATATAACAAATTGTTATCCGTAAATAATATTAAGATGAAAATTATAAAAAATTATTTTATACTATTGTTATCGGTTTTACCAATTTTTTGGATTTTCATCTATGATTGGATAGATAAATTAGGTATTGATATGACATACCAAGTAGCAGTACTTTTTATAATTGCTGTATTTGCTCTTATAATTTATCTAAAAATCCTTTGGGCTAATGAAAATCTTGATAAAAACTCTAAAGTGACTTGGACATTTCTGTTTTTAATATTTTTTAATATTTCAAGTTTAATATATTGGATACGATATATATATCCAAATATTAGACCTAAAAAGATGATATTTGAATAAATAAGCTATATAATACATATGTTACAAACCCCGCGTCGCACATATTCATACAATTCCACATTCCCAGGCTTCGCCTTTATTGGTCTTTCGACTCTCCTATTAATTGTTTGGGTGAGTCGTACATACAAATAACAATATTTTTAGGGTCATATGGCCGTTTATAGACCTCCAATACCTTTTCCATATGAGCTACAAAATTACTATTGTGAGGTGGAGGAATTACCCAACCTTTATGTTTTTGGGATTTTAATTCGTTTTATAACAATCCCACGAATCAGCTCATGTGATATATAGTCCCTAATTTCAGTTCTACTATTTTGTCGGCTAACATGCGTAGTGACTGCTCGGAAAAGTCTTCCGCGGGGTCACTACAACTTGTGCTATTAAATGTGCCAAAATCTCAGTCTATTTTTTTTTTAGATAGTCGCGGTCTGGTAAATGTCCGTACAGGGCAATGTCAAAATTTTCCTCGACATATCGCTTTTTGACCCGGTCAATCTTTTTGGTGCTAATTTTTAAAACTTTAGACATGTCAGATTTATTTTATTCAATATATCGTTGATGCACCGGAGCAGGGTAACGTGTTCACTATTCACTTAAAAACTCCGCTCTTCTAATATTGTTAGGCAAAACCAGCATTGCTTTATATATTACGCGCTAATTTTGAAATTTAAAATATGTCGAAGGGAACGAAAACCATAATCATTTGTTTCGTGCTGTTATATGGAGCGATGGGAGCAATAGCACAAAAGCCCCAGCAACGCGATGCTGCCGAAATTTTACTTGGTTTACAAAAACTAAATTTTCTGGGTTCGGTCTTGTATGTGGCTGCGCATCCGGATGATGAAAACACGCGGATAATAAGCTATTTCTCGAATAAAGTATTGGCCAATACGGCTTATCTGTCCATGACTCGTGGTGATGGCGGTCAAAATCTGATTGGCTCAGAGATCCGTGAATATCTGGGCATAATCCGTACACAAGAATTACTCGCCGCCCGGCGCACTGATGGCGGCCGACAATTTTTTACGCGGGCTAATGATTTCGGGTACTCAAAATCTGCAGATGAAACACAGGAAATATGGGACAGAGAACAGGTGCTTTCAGACGTTGTGTGGACATTCAGGAATTTCCGTCCCGATGTGGTCATCACCCGGTTTCCCACAGATGGAAGGGGCGGGCATGGTCATCATACCACTTCGGCTCTTTTGGCCGCGGAAGCCTTTAACCTTGCGGGAGATAAAAAGGCCTTTTCCGATCAGCTTTCATTGACTCAGCCCTGGTCTCCAAAGCGATTATACCTCAATACCGGTAGGTGGTGGAACCAATCGGTCAACGCGGATACCGATGGGGTAATAACCCTGGATGTGGGTGAATACAGCCCCTTGTTAGGCCAGTCATACTCAGAAATAGCCGCTATAAGCCGTTCACAACATAAAAGTCAGGGATTTGGATCGACAGGGACACGAGGTGAGCAACTGGAATTTCTCGAGTACAGACGGGGTGACCGGGCAAATAAAGACATCTTTGAAGGGATTAATACCACCTGGACCAGGGTAGAGGGTGGTAAAAAAATACAGGGCATGATTGAAGAGGCTATAGGTTCTTTTATTCCGTCTAACCCGGGCTTGTCTGTATCAAAATTATTGGAGATTAGAAAAGCCATTCAAACGATAAAGGATCCCTACTGGAAAAGTCAAAAGACAAGGGAAACGGATCGCCTGATTGCAGATTGCCTTGGATTATATCTGGAAGTGAGTAGCAGTGACTATTCAGCGGCACCCGGTGAGCAGATTAATCTCAGTTTTGAAGCTGTCAACAGGTCGGGTATTGCCGTAGTGCTGAATAAAATAGGGAACAAAATGGGCTTGATGGATTCTGTAATGAATACCTCTCTTCCTCAAAAAAACAAGATAACTTTCAATAATTCGATTTTGCTACCTTCGGATATGACGATTGGACAACCATATTGGTTACAAAAGGAGGGCACCCTGGGGATGTACAGTGTTGAAGACCGTAGGCATATAGGTAAGCCGGAAAACGATCCGGCTATAACCGTTGATTTTACAGTTGAAATAGCCGGCGAGAAAATTGTCTTTACCCGTC
>JAOUKJ010000477.1 GCA_029882675.1 Cyclobacteriaceae bacterium | reverse complement strand
TACAAGTATTGGTCAATGGGAAAATGGGCAACATGGCCACACATGTTGTGATGGAAATGCTCGCTGGAATGAATGCCGGAAATGTAGATCGTATAGAAGTGATGACAAATCCGCCTGCTAAATATGATGCGGAAGGAGACGCCGGTATTATAAATATCATTATGCTGAAAAGTGAAGATAAAGGCCTGAACGGATCGTTTGATATCAGGGCCGGCTATGGAACAAGAGAAAAGACAGGTACAGGCCTCAGTTTCAATTATAGAAACAAGAAAATAAACCTCTTTGGCACTTATTCCAACTTATATGATCACCAGATACAAACATTCAATTCTACCCGAGGTCATCTGACCAATACAGACAGTAGCAGTTACTTTGAAAATCTTGCGAAAAGGCCAAACATTACCTATACACAAAATGGTACGGCAGGTATGGATTATTACCTGGGCAGCAATACCATTCTAGGCCTAAACATGACCTACTCCACCCGACTTTGGGACATGCTGGCCACCACAGATTTTAAGAGAATAAATTCCTACACTACTGATGAGTATAGCAAACAAACGATACATGAATTAAACCAACGCCGGTCCGTTTTTGGGAACATCAACTTTAAGCACTCCTTTGTCAATAACCATCAGGTCAGTGCCGACCTGGACTATTTGCACAATAAATTGATCAACCCGACAGAGTACATCATTTCTAATGTAGATGAAGTTGGAGCGCCCATAGACACCTATGAAATGAAATTTCACAAAAACACCCCCATTGGACTATGGGTAGGTAAATTTGATTATGCGGGAAATATATTTGAGCATATAAAATTGGAGACCGGCATCAAATATACCATTTCCCATTTTCAAAATGATGTGATGCTGGAAAACACCCTGAATGGAGCCTGGAACATCGTACCGGAATTCACTTCCAATGCGATGGCAGATGAAGAGGTAATGGCTGCCTATTCCAGTTTTTCATGGAAGTCTGGCAACGGATTGGAAGCCAGTGGAGGGGCTCGGTTTGAACAAACGGCCTACTCCTTTACCACAACTGACCATTCAAAGGATTTCTCCAGGTCTTACGGGAATTTCTTTCCCTCACTGTTTCTTTCAAAACAATTTAATAAAAAAATACCCACTACTGTGCAAATATCATACAGCAGAAGAATAAACCGGCCTACCTTTAATGAATTGGCCCCATTCACCTATTTTAATGACCCTTATACCGCGATAACCGGGAACGATGCTTTACAACCCGGACTGGCGGACATCTTTAAAACAGACATTAAAATAGGTACTGTTTTAATGTCTGTACAATACAGCCTGGAAAAACAGGCCATCGCACAGTTCATGCCTATTAATAATTCCACCGATGGAACGAGCATATTGTCTTCTCAAAATCTGGACCACGCCAACTCCTTTTCAACAAACATGAGCTTTCCGCTGACCATTACAGATTGGTGGGAAACGCAGCAAATTATTTCTTTTTCATCTTTGCAAATTAATTCTGACCAACCCAATAGCACGGAAGGTGTATTTGAATTTACTCAAAAAGCAGTCCATGCTGGAATAACCCACTCTTTCACACTCCCGAAAAATTTTAATCTTGAAATATCAAGTCAATATTTTTCACCGGGTGTCCTGTTTTACATTTACAAAAGACCCGCCCGTGAAGTACTCAATATTGGCCTGGAGAAGAAGTTTAAAAACAGTACCCTTAGATTATCGGGAAATGATCTTTTCCATAAAAACCTTGAATATACCACTGTCAAAGACCCGGAATTAAACCTCGACTCCACCTTTTATATCACATTTGATACCCGGAGTGTCTGGATAAGCTATTCACGGTCTTTTGGTAATGACAAACTCAAAAACAAAAGAAACCGGAAAAACAGCTCGCAGGAAGAACAAAACAGGCTTACCAATTAGCAATGAACAATTAACCATGAACCATGAACAATAAACAATTAACAATTTGCAATGAACAATTAACCATGAACAATTAACAATTAACAATTAACAATTAACCATTAGCAATGAACTATTAACCATGAACCATTTGCAATGAAAAATTAGCAATGAACCATTTGTGATGAACGATGAACCAATGTCACTTCCATCACAACTGGCCAACTCCACAACTCACCAACCCACTAATTATTTCGTTCGGCTCGGTCGCACCTCGATCTTGCTGGGCAGGCATCGCGGGTGCATCTGCATAAGGTCTACGACCATTTGCCCCATATCTTCAGGCTGAATCTTCCAGCTATCGGTTGGATTGGGCTCGTGGTTGTTGAAATAGCTGGTCACAGATCCCGGCATGATGGTCGTGACTCTCACCCCGTAGTTTCTCAAATCCAGCATAATGGCCTGTGAGAATCCCACCAGACCGAATTTACTGGCGTTGTAGGCTGATCCGCCTGCAAAGAAGTTGGTGCCGGCCAGACTGGCAATGGTGATGATATATCCTTCTGTTTTTTTCAGGGCAGGGATAGCGGCCTTCACACTGTTAAAAACCCCTGTCAGGTTGATGTCGATGGTCTCATTCCATTGTTCTGCAGTGAGGTCTTCAATCGATCCAAAATGCCCCAGTCCGGCATTGGCAATGAGCACATCAAGCTTACCCCATGCCTCGATCACTTGCGCTACCGAAGCCTCCTGGGCCTTCATGTCGCGTACGTCAGCCACAATGCCCAGGGCCTTTCCCTTACCCAGGCTGTTCAGTTCGTCAGCGGCTTGCTGCGCAGCGGCAGCTGAGCGGCTGGTAATGGCCACGTTTACACCCTCAGCGACCAGTGAATGGGCAATACCCAGGCCTATTCCCTTACTACCTCCTGTTATGAGTACACTTTTGTTTGCTATTTCCTGCATGGTTATGTTCTTATTGTTTTTATAAATCTGTTTTTGGAATGCGAAGATAGTTATTTTTCATGAGTGTCCCGCAGTCGCGGGAGGGTTTAAGAGTGTTTCGTGCGGACGGGTGGAACCTGTGGTTCTTCTCTGGGGAAATGTTTCATCGCCCGGAAAGAAAGCAGACAAAGCAGGACTAGCTGCTACAAGCTAAAAACTATCTTTAGTCCTTTCGCCTCCATGTCCACATGCGGGTTTTTCCGGTCGGTGGCCCAGAGCTCAATGGTATTGGGCTTATCGGCATGCAGGTTGATGATGCCCAGCGCTTTGGACACCTCCCCTGCCTCCATTTTCCAGGGGTATTCCTGTCCATTCACAGCCAGCACATACTGGCGGTTTTTGCTGAGGCTGTCATGCCTGGCAGTAACCATCATGTCCAAACTTCGGGCCGGGGATATCTGCCAGGACAACTTCACGACCGTTGGTTTCAGTGAATAGTATTCACGGCCACTGAAGCTGTGGTATTGCCGGGCATTGTCATAACCCAGCACATAGCTGTTGTCATATTCGGCCTGTATTTGTTTAAGCGACGAGTAGACCATCTCACCGTCGTACTCCACTTCAATAACCGGCAGGTAGTCAGGCGTGATCTCTTCGGGCAAAGCCA
>JAOUKJ010000476.1 GCA_029882675.1 Cyclobacteriaceae bacterium | reverse complement strand
GTCACTTACAATTCCCTGATCCTGACGTTGCGAAACATAATAGTCCCCTGCCCCCTGGCTTGTAAGGCAATACGTCCTGTGGCTAATTCGTCATTTTGCAGGTCGGTGGTCAGTATGCCATTAACCCAGCTTTGTACATGGTTGTTTTTGCACTGTATCTTATAGCTGTTCCATTGGTTGAGGGTCTCTACATGAGCCAGCGGTTTGGACCGCAGCACCACACCTCCCGTACGATAGTCCTGGTTGGGATTCAGATCCCATATATTGATTTCATAGCAATCGGTGGCAGATAGCTCTTCGTTTTTACAACGTATAAACACCCCGGAGTTGATGGTACTGTCAGGGTGAAACTCCAGTTCCAGCACAAAATCACCGTACGACTTCCGGGTCATGACCAGGCCATTGCCGTTACTGATTGTCCCAACAAGTTCGTTGTTCAGAAACTTCCAGTCTGCATCGCCTTTAGCAAACCAATCATCATTTTTTTCCTGAAAAAGAGCTTTTGGCGACTGACATGCTACGGCAGTCAGAAGCCAAAAGATAAAGTATAGGTAAGGTTTATTCATCGTTTTTTTTTAATAAAAGTGTCTGCTTAACCATAGCATAAACCTTTTCCAGTCAAAAGGAACTGAAAAAATTTACCCCTTACAAAGACCACATGTTCCCTACCTCTTCAGCAGGGACACACCCCTGAAATTTACCCGGGACCGGATCATAGCTCAGCACTTCTTCCCCAACTTTCTCTGAGGTGAAATAGCCAAACAGGCAAAGCCCCTTCAGTTGCCTGTAAAAAGAGGGCTTGTCGCCCGAGGCAATACGGCTGCCCCAAAGGTTAGCTTCCTCTACCATCGACTCGTCTTCCTGCATATTGAAAAAGGAGTCGAGCTGTTCGGGTGAGCAATTATTAAAGGCCTCTCCTACCTCAGCCGCACAAAAGGCATCGAGGGAAGTAAGGCCGTCACGGATTTCAGTTTTTTGCTCATCGGTAAAGATCTCCCCAATCAGTTTGTCCAGGAAGCGGTGAGCCAGCACATCAATGGCGCCTAGTGTCTCAGTGGCAGGCAACAGGTGGTCTGCAAATTTTTCGACCATCAGGGCCTCATCAGCCGTGAAAAAGACCGGGGTCCAGTCGGAGGTTGCAGAAGTTTCTGTTTTGGTATTACAGCTTTGCAGGCCACTGGAAAATACGGTGGCGGCCAGGCCCGAGCCCATTAAAAGGGCGGTGTTTTTTATAGCGAGTCGTCTGTTCATTTTTCGATTGTTTATTTAACCAGTTGTTCTTTTGGCCAGTTTACCGAACCCTGTTTCAGGTACGAGGCCAAATAAAAACCCGTTTATTTTATTTATTATTTTTAACAGCGTGATCCACGGCGCGGGCCGTAAGGGCCATGTACGTAATCGACGGGTTCTGGCAGGCCGAAGAGGTCATGCAGGCGCCATCGGTTACATAAACATTGGGTACGCCATGTACCTGGTTGTTTTCGTTGAGTACGGCTGTCTTCGGGTCTTTTCCCATACGCGCTGTACCCATTTCGTGGATGCCCTTGCCGATCCCACCTATCGCATCATACGTCCGGACATTTTTAATCCCCCCGGCCTCGAGCATTTCAGCGGCATCGGTTTTCATATCCTCCCGCATTTTAATCTCATTTTCCTTAAAATCGGCATCAAACACCACTATGGGCTGTCCCCACTGGTCTTTTTTATCCGGGTGCAGATACATCCGGTTTTCATGGTAGGGCAGGCATTCCCCAAAGCCGTTGATGGCCATCGACCAGGTACCCGGCTTCATCAGGTTGTCTTTAAACTCACCGCCATAACCCTGCTCACTGGTGCCTCTGCCCCATCCGGCCCGGCTGGCACTTCCCTGATAGCCATAACCACGTAAATATTTGTCCGTCTTCGTCTGCTCATCAATATTGCGGTAACGGGCAATATATACTCCATTGGGCCTACGGCCACTGTAATACTTATCTTCCAGGCCATCGAAAGTACCGACAGCACCCACAAAATAGTGGTGATCCATCATGTTATGCCCCAGCTCTCCGCTCTCATTCCCCATACCCGTGGGGAAGCGGTCGGATGTTGAATTGAGCAAAATGGCTGTTGAGCCAACTGTAGAAGCATTCAGGAAGATGATCTTTGCAAAGTACTCCGTGGTTTCTTTGGTCTCCTGATCCACAATACGCACACCCTTGGCTTTGCCGGTGGCGGCATCATAAATAACCTCACTCACGATGGAAAAAGGCCTTAAATACAGGTTTTCCGTTGCATCGGCTGCGGGTAGCGTTACGGCATTGGCACTGAAATATGCCCCGTACGGACAACCCCTGCTGCATCGGTTGCGGAACTGACAAGGGCCACGTCCGTTGAGGGCTTCGGTGAGGTTGGCCACCCGGCCAATGGTCATCACCCGGTTGAACTTAGTCTTTATGGCCTCGCGTACCTGCTGCTCCAGGCAATTGAGTTCCATGGGCTTTTGTAGTTTGGCATCGGGCAGTTGTTTCAGCCCCAGGTTTTCACCACTCACCCCGACAAAGCTTTCCACATAATCATACCAGGGAGCTATGTCCTTATACCGGATGGGCCAGTCTATGCCGATTTGCTCTTTGGTATTGGCTTCAAAGTCGATGTCGCTCCACCGGTAGCACTGCCTGCCCCAGATGAGTGAGCGCCCGCCCGTTTGGTAGCCCCTGATCCAGTCAAAGCGCTTATCTTCGTCGTAAGGGTGCTGACTATCATCCACATAGAAATGGGCGCTGTCCTTACCTACAAACCCCGTACGGTGTTGTTTTTCCTGCTTTTTAACCTCTTCGGGTGTCATCCGGCCCCGGTGCTCATAGTCCCAGGGATCTGTATTGGCGGTGGGGTAATCCGTGACATGCTCTACATGCCGCCCTCTTTCGAGGACAAGTGTTTTCAGGCCTTTTTCACACAACTCCTTGGCAGCCCAGCCCCCACTTACTCCCGAGCCTACCACGATGGCATCGTAGGTATTTTCCGCTGCACCTTTTCCGATAATATTGATCATATATTTTATGGATTAGATTGATTTTTTATTTCCGCTTAAATATATGGGATTGGGGGAAAGGATGAAAGGATTTCCGGGAAAGAGTTAATGATAAACTGACAGAGGTTAAGCACAATGAGCCAATGCCCCGATCCGGGGCAGGTGACTCCAGTGGTGTGACTGCACAATGGGCCACTGATTAACACGATTTTAATTTACCGAAAATTTTACCGGCCCATCGAATGTAGATTATATTTCTTAAATAAGCAGTCAATGCCGTTTACTTAAGAAAATGTTTGCCCTATAAAGATAGGTTCAAGGTAATTAACCACAAAGTACACTAAGGGAAATACACAAAGATCACGGAGATCTTCAATTTGTGTATAAAGTTAAATTACTTTGTGTTCTTTGCGCCTTCTTGGAGAACTTTGTGGTGTAAAATTGTCCGTTAAGTAAACGGTATTGAATAAGCAGTATTGAATTATTATTGTAAATAAAGTAGGGTAAATGAAA
>JAOUKJ010000475.1 GCA_029882675.1 Cyclobacteriaceae bacterium | reverse complement strand
GAAATGATAAAAGGGGTTTTTTACATGTTGTTCATAGCGTGCTTTGTTGGCTTGGAACCAGTCTCTGTTGTTGTTCTTTTCCAGTTCGCTGAGGAAGGCGGTGAATTCAGGAGTGAAGTATTTCATGATTACATCAGTTCCCACTCCAGGGCATATTTACTTGTTCCTTTATCCTTTTTTATCATATCAGTAGTGTAAGGGCCACCCATGCTATCTGCTCTTATCATAAAGGTGCCCAGCAGATCATTGGGTGTCAGGAAATCATAGTCCCAGATTTCAAACTCAACCTTGCCTTCTTTGACAACTTTCAATTCTACGTTAAGGTCAGTGGCCCCACTTTTCATTTTTATGAATTTGCCTTCAGGCCAAATCTTTTTTCCTGCGTGTTTAATAAATACTTCATCGGCATCGTCTTCATCAGAAAGATAACAATGCAATTTTTTTAATCTCAGGGTATAAGTGATTTGTGCTTCCATATCCAGGCGGGTTAGTTGATGTAATTTATAAAATCAAATCGGGTAAAGAAAGTTTTCATAATTAATTATTAAAGTCCTACCTTTGCACCGGCAAATCAGTACGACCAGCTCCTGCTGAACTCCCCCAGGACCGGAAGGTAGCAAGGGTAGGCAGTTGTAGCGGTGCGATATCTGGTTTGCCATTTTTTTTCAGTTTTTATGATTTACAGGGTGACGCCCACTTTGCCCCATCCCCGATTTTCTCACACATAATTTCTTCTGAGAAAAAATCAAGATAAACGAATAAAGGTTAATATGTAAATGGTATACGGTTAATGGTAAAAATAGGTTTGCTTTCGGATACCCACGGTTACCTCGACGAACAGATTTTATCTTTTCTGAAACCCTGTGATGAAATATGGCATGCTGGTGATATTGGTGCGATGGAAACGTATGAACAATTGGAGCAAGTCAGGCCTGTGCGGGCTGTTTATGGTAATATTGACGGGGGTGTGCTCCGACAGATACTGCCGGAAACTTTAAGCTTTAATATCGAAGGTTTGGAGGTAATGATTACACATATTGGTGGGTATCCACCCCGATACAACAGTCATTCACAAAAATTGCTTAAAAATGCGACTCCCGGTCTGTTTGTCACTGGACATAGCCATATCTTGAAAATAATGCCTGATAAAGCACGGAAAAACATGCTTTTTATTAATCCCGGGGCCGCCGGACGACATGGTTTTCATAAAATGCGTACCCTGGTGAGGTTTAAAATTCACCAGGCGAAAATTGAAGGGCTGGAAGTGGTAGAGCTGGGCCCTCGTTCTCCAAAATTTAAAATGGAGAATTAAAAAAGCCTGACTACTTAATGGAATCAGGCTTTTTCGTTAAATAAAGGAAATATTATTCCGCTTTATCTTCTTTTTTAGTGGCTTTTTTAGCTGGTGCTTTCTTGGGTTTTTCTTCTGCACTTTCTTCTCCTGCTTTTTTTGCAGCAGGTTTCTTGGCAGCAGCTTTTTTGGCAGGGGCTTTTTTCTCTTTCTCTGCTGTTTCAACAACAGCTTGCGCTACAACTTCCTCCTGTGGGGCCTCAGCCACTTTTTCCACAGGTGTTTCAGCGGCCTTTTTGCTAAACCCTTTCTTTAATTCTTCAATATCTACGTTTTTCAATACCGGCTTGGCCTGCAACCTTTTTATGGTCTGCTTCCTTACTTTCGACTTTACCCGGTTCCTTAATGCTTTTCTCTTTAATTTCTGTGAAGCCATTGTTCCCTGATTTTTTTACGAGGCGCAAATATAATGGATTTATTTTTAGTTTGAAATTTTATTCCAAATATTAAAAAAGGGATGGCCAGACCATCCCAATTTTATCCTCTGATTTATGTATTAACTGTTTAATGTACCCTTACTTATTCAATCTGAATTGATGCAGGCTCCCTCCATTTTCATATTCGTACCAAAAGCCATCACTATCAAGTCGTAAGATATCTACTGTCGATGTGGACAAAGAACTGTTGGCGTCAGAAAAATCATTGATGCTGCTTATCCCTGAAATACTTACTGTTTTATTATCAGCTCCAAATGACCAGTCTCCGTCAACTTCTTCCACCAAAGAACCGTCTGCTTTGGTGTATGTACGTGTGAGGCTTCCGTCAGCATTGAAAGTTTCCGAATAATTTGTGATAAATACCAGGCTCGTCTCATCGACACCGTCCCGAAAATAAGACCCCAGTTTCCATGTGCCTATAATCGTTTTATCTGCCTTTTTCACCTTACCCCCCTCATCATAAGTCTCACATGAAGCTAAAATCATCAACCCCATGAGCATTATTACTGTCGTTCTAATCATAATATTTATGTATGTTTAAACATGTATATCTTCAAATATAAAAAAGTAACCAATAAAAAAGCAACAATAATCTCCTGTTTTTGTTTAAAAAGCATGGTATTTAATTTTGTCACTAAAGCTTCGGATCAATTTTCAGGCGGATATTTCATCATTGCCAACCCTTTTTCTTAGTTTTGCGCTTAATGGCAACACAACCAAAATTACCAAAAGGCACCAGGGATTTCAGTCCTGAGGTGATGCTCCGGCGCAACTATATCCTCGGACACATTAGAGATACCTTTGAAAAATTCGGGTTTTTACCACTGGAAACCCCGGCGATGGAAAACTTGTCGGTACTGACCGGGAAGTATGGAGACGAGGGTGATCGCCTGCTCTACAAAATATTAAACTCAGGAGATTATCTTAATCAGGTGGATGCTACAGACCTGGAAAAGGGGAGTGGTCACTGCATTGCGAAAATAGCAGAGAAGGGACTCAGGTATGATCTCACCGTGCCTTTTGCACGATTTGTAGCTGGCAATTACCACCAGCTCGCCCTGCCCTTCAAACGTTACCAGATTCAGCCTGTGTGGCGGGCAGACCGCCCACAAAAAGGCAGGTACAGGGAGTTTTACCAGTGTGATGCCGATGTGGTGGGCACAGCTTCATTGCTTTGTGAAGCAGAGATTATTATGATGATCACCGAAGTCTTTAAAAAGCTCAGTGTTACAGACTACACCATCAAATTCAACCACAGGAAGGTATTAAAAGGCCTTGCTGCCTATATTGGGGCGGAAGGAAAGGAAGGTGCACTGACAGTGGCCATTGATAAACTGGAGAAAATTGGGACAGCGGGAGTAAAAAAAGAACTGATAGAAAAAGGATTAAGTGCCCCGGCCATTGCTTTGTTGGAAGATGTATTGGCACAGAAAGGAAGTATTCCGGATAAGATAGGCAATCTTTCGAAGATGTTGAATAACCCGGAAGCCACTGAAGGACTGCAAGACATTCAAAGTATATTGGCTATACTCGATATATTCCAGACTGATAAATCCAAACTGGATTTTGATATTTCCCTGGCCAGGGGGCTGGCATATTATACCGGAATGATTTTTGAAGTAAAGATCAATAATGTGAGTATAGGAAGTGTTTCGGGGGGAGGCCGTTATGACAACCTTACCGGAATCTTCGGTGTGGAAGGTGTTCCCGGCACCGGATTTTCTTTTGGGGTAGATCGTTTGTAC
>JAOUKJ010000474.1 GCA_029882675.1 Cyclobacteriaceae bacterium | reverse complement strand
GAGCTCAATAAAGAGCTGAATATGAAAAAAGAGCGGTTTAGTCCGCAGGATCAACGCATAAAAGAAAAGGCCCGTCAACTGCAACAACTGATGGATGACCTTTTGGACGAAGAAACACGCAAGTTGTACGAAGAACTCCAACGGTTGCTGGATGAAAACAGTGGTGTAGACCAGGTGCAGCAAATGATGGATCAGATCAATAAGAAGGAAAACAACCTGGAAAAAGAGTTGGAACGCAGTCTTGAGTTATTCAAAAAGTTGAAACTGGAGCGGGAAATAGAGGAGGCCATCAGTGAAATGGAGAAACTGGGCAAAGAACAGGAAGAACTCGCCGCGGAAACCCTGGACAAAGAAAAAGAGGCTCAAGACGTGCTGGATAAACAAAAAGACCTGAATGAGCGCTTTGATGAATTAAAAAAGGAATTGGAAAAGCTGCGTGAAATGAATCAGGAACTTAAAAATCCTGAAAGCATGCCAGACCAGGGCCAGTTAGAGCAGGAAATAGAGCAGGAGCAAGACCAAAGTACCGATCTGTTGGAAGAGATTACAGAAGAAAAGAAGGGAAAGGAAGAATCAGGCAACCAGCAACAACAGGGCGAAAGGGATGACAAACCACAGGATGGTGGGGAAAAGAAAGACGAAAACAGTGCAGAGGAGAGCGGCCAACAGGAAAAAGATACTGCAGGAGAGCAGCAAACAGACGAAGATAACCCGGAGGATGATGGTGATAGCTCCGGTGAAACCACCAATGAGGAGTCGCAGGAAAAGGCGGATGAAAACCAAAAAAGGCCCAATGAAAAGAAAAACAGGAAGCAGGCGGGTGATTCACAGCAAAAGGCCGGGCAAAAAATGAAGCAAATGGCGCAGGAGTTGCAACAGATGCAAAACAGCATGGAAATGGAAATGATGATGGAAAACATCGATGACTTGCGCAACATTGTCCACAACCTGCTCAAACTATCTTTTGATCAGGAGGCCACAATGAAAGACCTGCGGTTGGTAAACGAGGTTGATCCCCGCTTTATCGATTTATCACAGCAGCAGCTCAAATTAAAAGATGATGCGCGCGTGATTGAAGATAGTCTGATAAGTCTTTCCAGGCGCATTTTTCAGCTTTCATCATTTATCACCCGTGAAGTAGGTGAAATGAACCAGCACATGGATAATGTCGTTGAGCATTTAAAAGAACGCATCCGTTATAAGGCTATTGGGGAGCAACAATTTGCCATGACTTCGATGAATAACCTGGCCCTGTTACTGGATGATGTATTACAGCAAATGATGAATGCCATGTCTGATGCCAGTGGAAAAGGCAAGTCGGGCAAGAAACAACAAACGCCTTCACTGAGTGAATTACAGCAACAACTCAATGAGCAAATCAAACAATTAAAAGAAAGCGGCAAAACCGGTCGCCAACTATCGGAGGAATTAGCTAAATTGGCCGCCGAGCAGGAGCGCATACGTAAGGCCATGGAGGAAATGCAGCGCCGGGCAGAGGAGATGAACATGGATGAAGGCGGGCTGCCTGGCGGTGATTTACCACAACAAATGGAAAAAACCGAAACTGAGCTGGTCAATAAAAAGCTCACGGAGCAGATGATCAGGCGGCAGGAGGATATCCTGACCCGTCTGCTTGAAGCTGAAAATGCCATGCGCGAGCGTGAACTGGATGAAGAGCGAAAAGGGGAAACAGCCACGCAGTATGACAAGATGGTTCCCCGCGCATTTGAAGAGTATTTAAAACAAAAAGAAATAGAAATAGAAATGCTTAAGACACTGCCACCACGACTCTACCCTTATTACAAGCGTGAGGTGACGGAATATTTTAAGCGTATCGGGGAAACGAATAACTAATGAAGGGCCTGATGAACAGCATACACATACAAATACCCTCCCTTTCTGAGAATATCAGAATGATAGAGAGCTTCATTGACAACGCTAAAGAACGTTTTCATCTGGAAGATGATATCTATGGAAACATAATGATAGCCGTTACAGAAGCCGTCAACAACGCCATTAAACATGGCAACAGTGGCGACAAATCAAAGAACGTGTCCCTTATGCTTACCATAGATAACTCTATCCTTTCCTTTAAAATAGAAGATGAAGGCAAAGGTTTTGATTATCACAATTTACCCGATCCGACTGCCCCTGAAAACCTGGACAAACCTGGAGGCCGGGGTATCTTCCTGATGAAACACCTCTCTGATGATGTCACCTTTCTACATGGGGGCAAAATAGTGCAGATCGATTTTTACGTGTAAAATGGGCCTACGATATTTCTGTGAAGATGTTGTCTTCCCTACCCTTCCCCGTCGAAAAACAAGTCATTGGATAAAAGAAGTCATTGTGAAGGAAGGTTATGTCCCGGGCAATATCAACTTTATCTTTTGCTCGGATAAATACCTCCATACCATCAATCAACAATACCTGAAGCACGACACCTATACAGACATCATTACCTTCGACCAGTCGGAGGAAGAAGACTTGGTGGAAGGTGACATTTATATAAGCACCGATCGCGTCAACGAAAATGCCCTTAAAGAAGGGACGAATAAAGAAGACGAACTCCACCGGGTAATCATTCACGGCATTTTACACCTCGTCGGTTATTCAGATAAAGGAGAAAAGGAGAAAAAGATCATGAGAGAAAAAGAAGATGCCTGCTTATCTTTGCGCCAAAATTAATGTTCCACGTGGAACATATTTAACAGTGGATCAATTATGTTCCACGTGGAACATATAAACATATAAAACCTTGTTTCAAAAATACGATATTATAGTAGTAGGAGCCGGACATGCCGGATGTGAAGCAGCCGTGGCAGCTGCAAAAATGGGATCACAAGTATTACTCATTACAATGAATACCAATACCATTGCCCAAATGTCCTGCAACCCGGCAATGGGTGGTGTGGCTAAAGGTCAAATTGTGCGAGAAATAGATGCATTGGGTGGTATGTCGGGAATAATAAGTGACAAGTCAATGATCCAGTTTAGAATGCTCAATCGATCAAAAGGGCCAGCAATGTGGAGTCCCCGTACACAAAACGATCGTATGCGCTTTGCCTGGGAATGGAGACTGGCACTCGAAGATACCCCTAACCTCGATATCTGGCAGGACATGGTCAATGGTTTGCTAATAGAAAAGAATACAGTAACAGGTGTAAAAACATCCCTCGGTCATCACATCAAAGCCCATGCAGTAGTCCTTACCAATGGCACGTTTTTGAATGGAATAATTCATATTGGCGAAAAACAATTTGGAGGTGGTAGAACAGGCGAAAGGGAAGCTACCGGAATAACAGAACAATTGAATCATCTCGGCTTTGCAAGTGGAAGGATGAAAACAGGAACGCCACCACGCGTGGATGGAAGAAGCCTGAATTACAAGGTGATGCAGGAACAACAGGGTGATGTAAATCCAGGTAAATTTTCTTATTCAAATACGACACCCCTAACCAAACAACGCAGTTGCTTTATCACCTATACCAATCCAGAAGTACATGGCATCCTGGAAACTGGCTTTGAAAAATCACCCATGTT
>JAOUKJ010000473.1 GCA_029882675.1 Cyclobacteriaceae bacterium | reverse complement strand
TGATAAAATCAATTCATTTTTCATACCACCATCAGGCAAGTTTGAAAATCCCTTCTTCCTGAACGGCAAAGAATTGGATATTGCGCAAGTTGATACCGGAAGTACACCTTTCTACAAAACCAATTTTCTTACAGATTATGCACTTAATGTCATGGAGGAGGAGATAAACAATGAAAGGCCCTTTTTCCTTTATCTGCCTTACCATACGGCCCATTATCCGTTGCAGGCTCTTCCTGAGGACATTGAAAAATACCGGGGAACATATAAAAAAGGTTGGGACGTATTACGTCAGGAACGTTTTGAAAGGATGAAAAAAATGGGCATTATACCCCGTCATACTGTGCTTAGCCCTCCGGAAGACAATATCAACAAGTTCAGGGGACACCCCAAAGGCGATGAGGACATCCGGGCTAATATTCCCAAATACCGTTTCTGGGACTCCCTCAGCAATAAAGAACAAGACGACCTTGATCTGGAAATGGCTGTTTTTGCCGCTATGGTGGACTGCATGGATCAGAACATAGGCCGGATCATCAGTAAGCTGGAAGAAACCGGACAGCTGGACAATACCCTGATCATCTACCTTTCTGATAACGGCTCGTGCCCATATGACAGCAATCGTGATTTCGAAGTCCCTCCAGGCCCTGCCAACTCATACCGCACACTGAGTGCGGCCTGGGCCAATACTGGAAATACACCCTTCCGGTTGTTTAAGCAGTTCGGGCATTCCGGGGGTAGCCAAACCCAATTTATTGTCCATTGGCCTGGCCAAGTAGAAAAAGGAACCCTAACAAACCAAACAGGCCATGTGGTGGATATCTTTCCAACCTTCCTGGATCTCATAAATCGCATGGATCCCAGCATGGGAAAACCTCCCTATCCGTTGGATGGCACCTCCCTCCTGCCTGTATTCGAAGGTAAAACGAGAAAAGTCCCGGAATATATGGTTTCCGGAATGGAAAAATTCAGGATGTATCAACGGGACAATTATAAACTGGTCAGGGCCAATAATGAAAATTGGGAACTTTATGATATGGACAAAGACCCTACCGAGATCAACAACCTCGCTGCCGATATGCCGGAAAAAGTAATAGAAATGGACAGCTTATACATAGAATGGACTAAAACACATAAAAAAAGAAGATAGGAAATGAAAACCTTCATCTCAAAACAAATTTACCGGAAAGGCCTGTACTTAATCATGGCCCTGACCATTCTATTTTACGGTTGTAAACAACTCCCTGAGAAGACTGCCGATGAGGAAAAAGCAATTGGCCGACCAAACCTGGTACTGATCATTGCCGACGACATGAATTGGGACGATAGCGGTGCCTATGGACACCCGTACATCAAAACGCCCAACCTGGACAAAATGGCTGCCGGGGGAATGCGCTTTACCCATGCCTTTCTCACCACCAGCTCATGCAGCCCCAGCCGCAGTAGCATCATTACAGGCCTGTACCCCCATCAAACCGGCGCTGAGCAACTTCACTGGCCGCTACCCGCAGATAAGACCACCTTTGTCGAAAAGCTAAAAGAAGCAGGGTACTGGACTGCCCAGGCCGGCAAATGGCACCTGGGCAACGCGGTCAAGGATCGGTTCAACTTCCTGGCCGCAGACAGTCTGGCAGTTTTACAAGAAGCTGTCAATAGTGAGGAGGAAAAAGAATGGCTAAAAAAAGGCGATGGTAGCGGTTGCCACCTATGGGTGCCAACACTAAAACATCGCCCCAATGACAAGCCTTTCTTCCTGTGGCTGGCCGCTGTTGATCCCCACCGGGGTTATCGCGACAGTATTATTGCAGAACCACATGGCCCACAAGATGTCGTGCTCCCGCCATACAACCCGGACACGAAGCTCACCCGCAAGGACTATGCGATGTATTATGATGAGATAAGCCGTATGGATGGCTATATAGGTCAGGTTATGAGCGAGCTGGAAAAACAGGGCGTGGCCGATAACACCCTGATCCTTTTTATCAGCGACAATGGCCGACCCTTTCCCCGCAACAAGACCACCCTTTACGATGGGGGTATTCGCACACCCTGGATATTGCGATGGCCGGCAAAAATTAATTCAGGCATAGTATCCGGGGCATTGGTTAGCTCCCTGGATATTGCCCCTACATTTCTGGCATTGGCCGGCATTGACATCCCTCCCTCTTTTGAAGGCAATAGTTTCAGCCCGATGCTGGGTGATCCCGCTACCACCACCCGAAAATACATCTATGCTGAAGACCATTGGCACGACATGGACGATTATACACGCGCTGTACGAGACAGGCGATATAAGTACATCCGCAACTACTACCCTGAACTGCCCAACACGCCACCAGCCGATGCCCTGAAAGGCCTCACGTATAAAAGTATGCTCGAACTGAAAGACCGCGGGATGTTGAATGAAGGAGCAATGAGTATTTTCAAAACGCCCCGTGATGAAGAAGAACTTTATGATACGGAAAACGATTCCTTCGAATTGAATAATCTGGCTGGTCATCCTGAATACACAGAACTGCTGGAAAGAATGCGCAAACAATTGGATGAATTCCGAACACAAACCAACGACACATTACCAATACAACGTACTCCTGACGAATATGACCGCCTCACCGGTGATCCATTACCCAACCGGAAAATGCCACGCACTCCCTCAAAAAGGCCATAACAAACTGCTGTGCTTCTTTGTTATAATGGGAAACACATTAAAACACTTTAGTCATGGATTTAACAGGTATAAACATTTGGTCCGTTATTCTGGCCTCGCTCTCAACATTCGTTGTTGGATTTGTCTGGTATGGGAAACCTCTTTTCGCAGTATCGTGGCAGAAAATGTCCGGATTAAGCGATGAGGAAATGAACAACGCCAATATGCCCCTGATTTTCGGCCTCACCTATGTACTTAACCTGATTGTAGCTTTCTTCCTTTCCATTTTCTCAGAAGTGGCTCAAATGTTTGGCGCTGGCGCCCTGGCAGCCGGATCCTTTGCGATCCTGATTTGTTTTGGTTTTGTAGCCACATCCTTTGGTGTCAATTACCTTTTTGCACGCAAACCATTCAAGCTGTATCTGATCGATGCCGGCTATATGCTGGTAAGTTTTTTTGTAATGGGTCTGATTATCGGAGCCTGGTGATGGCCAGTGAGTTTACCTGTTTAAAGGTGTCTCGCAAATAGCAAACTAATTATTCCTGGGTTAATTGAAAGGCGCCCAGGGCCGTCCCTTCAGCTTCTTCCGCTGCGATAATCTCATACGCAGGAAGTGCTTTTTGGAGCATGACGATAAAGACCGTATTACGCACAAAACCACCATCGACATAAATACGATTTAACCGGGTATTTCCTTTGGCCAGTTCTATGGATTTTACCTGTAATTGAACCAGTTCCCACACCAGGTGATGATAGGCCGTTTCAAAGGACTGAAAATGTTGAAAGCACCATATACTTTGATCCTCCCGCCCCAGCAAACCGGAATTGATGATTGTATCCGGATAAAATTTCCCTTCATTGCCCTCCTCACCTTTTTCCCATTCATTATCGTAAGCTACA
>JAOUKJ010000472.1 GCA_029882675.1 Cyclobacteriaceae bacterium | reverse complement strand
GCATGTTTATGACCTGAAAGGAGAGCTGATCAACGATGCCATTGTAAAAATTGGAGATGCCAGAATGAAGTATGACCACAAAATGAAGGTTTACCGGAAAAGCAAGACCAACCAACAGGGTACTTTAAGCGTGGGTTTTGGGGGTCATACTTCATACTTTGAAATTACGAGACAACATGACAATTCGCGTATAAAAAGAATTTACCGGCGTATTGTGTACGGTACGCCACTGAAATATGTGGCCCGGCCGGTAGAGTTTGTATTGCGCATTCCTTTTGACGCTTACCGTTCCATTAGGCACGGTTATCTGGCGGGGACTATATACCGACTTAGTCACCCGTTTGGCAGTTATTATGATTTGTTTGACAAGTTGGGGTGCCTGTTTGTGCGTAGTTCATGGTGCGACCTTGATCATAAATACAACGGGTATTTCGTCACAGACAAACCCAAATACAAGCCGGGTGATACCCTGAAAATGAAGGCCCTGATACAAACAAAAAAAGGAAAACCTAAAACAGATCCTTTAAAACTCCGGTTGAACAATTACAGGGGTGAAATTAAAAATGTAGATCTGGGTTGGGTTTACCCTACGGAAACGGGTGCCTACATCAGCCGTGTTGTATTGCACGACAGCCTACAGCTTGGCCTTGACCTGTGGCAAAACCTGCAACTCATCGATGAATGGGGAAGGTCTTATATGGACGGGCGGTTTTACTATGAGGAATACGAGCTGAACAATATTTACCTGAATTTACGAAGTAACAACACTTCGCACCAGCGACATGACACAGTAGTGGTCTATGCCAAAGCCAACGATGACAATGACCTGCCCGTACCGGACGGGGAATTGTTCATTACCATCACATCAAGGGAAATATATCAATATCATGCCGACCATGTTTTTGTTCCGGATACGCTCTGGACCCACCGGATCAAACTGGAGACGATAGGGGAGACAAAGATTATTTTGCCCGACAGTATTTTTCCGGAGGCCTCGATGTCATACATCATCACCGGGCGATTGCAGACTTCCGATGGGAAAACGGAAACAAAAGAATTGCACCTTCGCAATTTTAGTCAGAACCGTTTGGTCCATTTCGATGACCACAATGACAGTCTGCGTGTTTATATGACAGAAGCCAGCAAAGAGACCACCGGTACTGCCCGGGTCAGGGTTTACCATCAGGATCAGGAAATGCCGGCAGCGGTTTTTGACATGCCATTACCAGGCCAGGTGGCAATGAACCCTCTTTCTACCAAAATCACGGTGGAGACGGCCAGTGTACAGCGTAGTTTCTCTTTGCAGGAAGTTTCTCCCAGGTTACAGATAAGTGCGGTAAGGACGGCCGACAGTTTATACATAGAGGCCATCAATCCACGAAAAATACCTTTTCACTGGCAGTTGTACTACCGCAACAACCCCTTGCAGCAAGGCCGGGGAGAGACGCTCAAAATTAACCGAAAAGCGAAAGGCCGGGGCGAGTATTTTATTGCTATCCAATACTTGTGGGCCAACAGGCCCTATAGTGAAAATTATGTGGTCGGTTTTAGAGAAAAGGAGCTGAATATTGCCATCGAGGCACCGGCCATCATAGTGCCGGGCGATGAAAAAGAAATAAGCATTAGCGTGAAAGACCAGCAGAACAGGGCGGTAGAAGGGGTGGACCTGCTGGCTTTTGGTCTGACCGGAAAGTTCAAAAACTTCTCAACACCTCCTTTACCCGATTATAACAAACCGGTGATGACGCGTAAAATGATCAATGAGTTTGATAACAGACCCCAGTCCTTTGACATTAAGGAAAAATGGCTGGATTATAAAGCGTGGAAAAAACAATTCGGGCTGGACAGTGTAGAATATTACCGGTTTATCTATCCGGACAGCCTCTACATAAACAGGGTAAAAAGCCCGGGCAATATTACCCAGTTGGCCCCCTTTGTAATGGGGGGCGGTCGTCCGTTGCCGGTACAGGTCATCACCATCGACCACCGTCCGGTCTATTTTAGCTGGGCTCACAACAACCGCTATGCCTTCCGCCTGGACAGCGGTTATCACCAGCTCAGGTTGCGGACATTTGCTAAAGAGTATGTCCTGGACAGTTTTTATGTAGAACACGGGAAGAAGAATATGGTCAGCTTTGCTTCGGATTATGAAGGACAAGAAGTAAAACAACATAAAAGAAAAAGCAAACTGAAAGACGGCGAGAAGGAGAATTACAATACCTATGTTATCAGATTGAGGAAAGACGAGTATGGACTTTCGTATTTACAGGATGGCCACAACATCCACCGGCTGATGAACAACAGTAACTATGCACAAACCTATACCATCGGCCCGTTATATGATCGTCATTTCAATTATGTGATCCCTGAAATACACCTGTACAAGGACGTGGAAAGAGAACCGTTTTATACCTATCATTTTCGACCTGATCGCGTTAAGCTCACCAGCTATCTGCCCAAAACATCGGGTCCCCGGTTTTCTTTCTCCATTCCTGAATACCGCGATTTTGTGCTGACCAACCGGGACATAGCGCTTGAGCTGGACCAGATCAAAAAGGACATGCTGCAGGACCCGTCTTTTTATGATGATCCCGGGCGCAAAAAGCAGGGACTTGGCGAACTTATGCTGCACTATGACAGCATTGCCCTGAAAGGTCGTGGCATGCCGATGGTGTGCATGCTGAGAAAGACCGATGAGATTGGCTATTTCCATGTGGGGCCGGGCAAGGAAGTGTATTTTCACAATCTGAAGGCCGGCCGCTATGAACTGGTAGGACTGTATTATGACAGTGCGTATTTCAAGTTGGGGGCCCTTGAGGTAAGAGAAGGAGGAACCAATTACTTCCGGGTTGACAGCTTAAATATTGCCGGACACGATATGTTTTGGCAGGAGACCTTCGACTACCTTCTCAAAAAGGCCACTGAAAATTACAAAACCTCGGCTGGAAGCGGAAAGCGCTATCCACGGGTGGAAAGCCGGGTAGTACGGGAGATTTACTCCAACAACTATCTGTTTACCCAGGGTAATGTTGTCAGTGGCTTTGTGTATGACCAGGAAGACGAACTTGGTATACCCGGTGTGGCGGTGATGATCAAAGGAACAGACCGGGGGGTGGCCACCGACATAAACGGTCGCTACTCGATTACCGTGCCGGACGGGCCCTGTACCCTGGTATATTCTTTTATCGGCTATGTACAGATTGAAGAAAAGCGACAAGGGCCCGGCGAGGTTAACGTGTATATGTCCCCGGACGTGACCCAACTGGAGGAGGTCGTTGTAGTGGGTTATGGTTCTCAGAGAATGCAGAATATGACAGCCTCGGTGGTCACGGTAAGTTCAGCCTTGCAGGGCCGGGTGGCAGGCGTGGAGATCACCGGCAGTAAAGGAACGATCCAAATACGGGGTGTAAGTTCAGTGAGTGGCGCCAATGCCCCGTTGATCATCGTGGACGGGGTGCCCTTTGCCGGCGACATCAGCAAGCTGGATCCTTCCCTGATTCAACAAGCTGAAATGCTGAAAGACGAAAGCCTGACAGCCATTTACGGG
>JAOUKJ010000471.1 GCA_029882675.1 Cyclobacteriaceae bacterium | reverse complement strand
TAAAAAGGGAATGGAAAACAGTAGATATTGTCAACAATAATAATCCCATAGGAATGACATCTGGGTAGACCATAAAATTTGTTGAAAACAGATCCCGTTAGGGGTGAAATATATGATAATAAACCTCCCCATATACACCCCAAAATCTCCCTTGTGGCACCATCCATTCACTATCTTCAAACAAAATACCATCCCCCCTTTGCCGGGCATAAAATCTTACGAATGGCTGCAGGTTAAACAACCACCTTTCGCTGGCCTGCCAGAAGATATTGATTTGGCCATTGATCTGTTTTGAAAATGAAGTCAGGTCATGCTGATAGACCTTTGTGCCGGTTTTCGGTATGTATGGTTCATATTCCCGTTTGTAGTAAAAAGCATTCACCCATGTGGCCCCTGCCGAGCCCGTCAGTCCTTTGAAACTAAATAACTTTTGATTGAAGAAAAGCGGGACTTCCAGTGTTTTATAATTATAACTTTCTACGTGAGCTAAAATAAACGTGCATCCTTCTCCTGGTGCATTAAAAAAGCAATGGTTATATGGCCTGATCACGGCATATTTTCTTTTGACATAGGCCAGTCCTACGCCCAGGCTAGACCGCTGCCAGGCATACATCGCTTTGACGCCCCAACCGGTATTACTTGTTTTGCTTGTTCTTTTCTCCAGACCCTGGTTGTTTACACCATAAATACCTACAGTGTGCTTTTCGTAGGATATGGAGGGTGAGGCCCCAAGGTATAGTCCTTTGTTTTGGGCGTGCGAAGCTTGTATATTAAACAATCCAAAGCTGAAAATCAGGAGAATAATATTGACATAACTAAGCAATGATTTCAAAAAAAGAAATCTTTTCCCTTTGGCTCTTATGTGCAACGATATCATTTAATATGATCCTGTTATTAAATTAATAAAATTATTCATACCCCTCCGGCCAGTCTGATCTCGTATATAAATAAAACAAGGGCCCTAACGCAGTACCAAACTCTCCAAGGTACAAAGTATCAGCGTAAACACCATACATATTACGCCATCCTAACTCCCCTCTATACAAAAAAAGATAGATATTACCATCAGTATATTTTTCCTTCATCCATTCAATCTTTTCTTTTGAAAGAACCCCCTGATCGATGAAATAAGTAGAGTCATTTGCACGAAAGTCTATGTAAGTATCTGTATACGTGGCCCACCAATCCCCCTTATAGCATAGTGCAACTGCCAGGTCCCGGCAAGGCACGAGCGAAGATGATCCAGGCTTTTGTCGGAAAATGTGCCCTCACATTGGTATTGGGGTTGTTCTTCATGGCAACTGGTGGTCATCAGAAGTAATACCAAAGTCGAGGATAATAATGCCTTCATAAGGTCAAACATTTATAAAAATTGCTAAAGATACAAATAGCTTTGCCATTTATACCGACAAGACCCCTTTTACAGTGAAAGGGTTGGGTGATGATGGGAGGGAGATGCTTCGCTTTTATCAAAACGAGGTTATGACACAAGGTGAGGGTGGGATGGATTCCCGTGCATCACTTTTATTACGGTTGCAAGGACAGGCCTGTTGGGTGACTTTTAAAGAATTGTAAACCTCCCGGCACCGTTTAACGAGTTATATTGTAACTAATTGCTTAAATTTGCTGTTGCATAAAATGATTAGCGCAGTTATTCGTATATTCATTGAAACATTATCAGGAAATTTGGAGCGTATAGGCAGACATTTTCTTTTAGCAGGACTGGTATTATTTCTGGTTATTGCTTCTTTAAACCATTCAAAGGCTACGCACCTGCGGGCAGGGGAGATTATTGTGCGCCGTGACAACTGTTCCAGCCTCACCTTCACCATCACCGTAATCGTATATATGGATAAGGAGTCCAGTGTAAAGTTTGGTGAAGGCACTTTGCGGCTGGGTGATGGCAGCGACCCGGACGGCGATGAAAAGGTTGGCTTTAAGTTACCCGAAATAGATCCTGTTTACAGGCCCGACCTGGGAGGCCTGATCACCACGGCCTCCTTTACCTATCAACATACGTATGGTGCACCGGGCAGATATATCATCAGTTATTTTGAACATAACCGCAATGCCGACATTTTAAACATTGCTAATTCGGTGTCCAATCCTTTTTTTATAGAAGCAGAAATCAACATCGACCCTTTTCTGGGTTGTAACAACTCACCGGTCATGCTTATTCCCCCCATCGATAAAGCCTGCACGGGTGTGGCTTTTTTTCATAATCCGGGTGCTTATGATCCTGATGGTGACAGCCTGTCCTTTGAGCTGGTGATCCCTAAAAAAGATGTCGGCACACCGGTAGATAATTACCGCAACCCTACCAGTCCGGAGTTCTTCGTTAAATCTGATTACCTGAATGAAGATAAGACAGGTCCACCGGAAATTTCCATCGATCCGGTAACGGGCCTTTTTAAATGGGACGCACCCGGCGATGATGAAAACAGCCAGGGACGCGAATACAACGTGGCCTTTATTATCAAGGAATGGCGAAAAAAGGGAGATACCTGGTTTCAAATGGGATATGTGGTACGTGACATGCAGATACTGGTTGAAGACTGCGATAATGAAAGGCCCGAACTGGTTGTACCCAATGATACCTGCGTAGTAGCCGGAACACTTATTGATGAAAAAATATTTGGGCTTGATCCAGACAACCACCTGGTGAAGATCGAAGCCTTTTCACAGGTGTTTCATATATCCAATCCGGCCTCATACTACCCTGCTGATGGCAGGCTGCAATCAACCCTTGCCCCTACAGATACGGCCAACGTACGTTTTAACTGGCAGACCGATTGCTCTCATGTGCGCGACCAGCCCTATCAGGTGGTTTTTAAAATTACAGATTACCCTGAACTTGGGCCCAAACTAACCAATTTTGAAACCTGGAACATCACAGTAGTGGCTCCACCACCCCAGTGGGTGGATGCCCAGCTGGACTTTCCTAATAAAGGCGTAAACCTCACTTGGGATGAATATACCTGCCAAAATGCAGAGAGTATCCAGGTATGGCGACGGGTAGACAGCTATAACTATGTGGCAGGAGATTGTGAAACAGGCATGCCCGACTACCTGGGCTATGAACTGGTGGATGAAGTTTATCCCGATACTTTTAATTACTTCGATGATAATCATGGGGCAGGATTAAATGTGGGCGCGGCCTATTGTTATCGCCTCGTGGCCTCCTTCAGCCCCGCTGTGGGCGGAGGAATAGGAACTGAAAGTATTATTTCTGATGAGATATGCCTTGAACCCGTAATTGCTGATGCGCCGGTGGTAACCCATGTAACCGTTGACACGACCGACGTACAAAACGGGGCCGTGACGATCTCCTGGCGTCCACCTTTCGACCTCGATCAGGCACTTTTCGGTACAGATTATCACTATGAAATACAGCGCGGTGAAGGATTGGCAGCTGTTGATTTTATTAAAGTAGGACAAACGGCTGACACCACATTCCACGACAGGGGCTTTAATACCGAATACCATAGCTATTCCTACCGTATTATTTTATATTCCAATGATGCTTCTGTAGCCGGACCCACTGATCCCATC
>JAOUKJ010000470.1 GCA_029882675.1 Cyclobacteriaceae bacterium | reverse complement strand
TTTTGGCAATGATTTTCCGGTTTCAGTCATCACTAAAAAAGAAGAAGTGGAGGAAGGAGATGATGGCGGGAGGTGACTTTTCACCGCCTGACCATAAAATAATGAAGGATGATCATCCGTTGAAAGGCCCCAACTTTCAGGCAATATCATAACCTACCTTTTCACGAGAAGGTTAATTCAGGACTTAACCCGAATGATTCAAGAGCACCTAAAAAAATGCATATTAAATATTTTCCCGCCTCCTGGGGTGGGAAAACATCTTTTTCTTTAATACCTAAAATGCGCTTGCGGATTTTAGGTCATGCTAAAATTCCACATATGACTCCTATCACTTTCATTTCTCAAATAATTTCCTAAATTGGGCCTTCGATAAAAATGTTTATCAATTATTAAAAACCAATTCCTATGACTAATATTTATTCAGGCGGACAAAGGTTCTTTTTAGTGGCCCTTCGAATCTTTATCGGCTGGCATTTTCTTTATGAGGGGCTCCTCAAGCTTTTCAATCCCGGATGGTCTGCCAAAGGCTACCTGTTGAGTGCGGAAGGTATTTTTGGATCCGTTTTTCGATGGCTTGGGTCAGACAGTATGATCCAGATTGTTGATGTACTCACGCTGGTCATTTTGATCTTTGTGGGATTATCTCTGGTACTGGGTTATTTTGCCAAAATTGGAGCACTGGCCGGAATGGCTATGCTTGCGTTCTTTTACCTCTCACACCCCGCATTCCCGGGAATTGATCCCGGCCCCGCTGAAGGCAATTATTTTATTGTCAACAAAAATCTGATTGAGTTGGTGGCCCTCGGTGTAGTATGGTGCTTTCCTTCCAGTGTTTATTTTGGTCTGGAAGGCCTGCTGAAGAAAGAAAAAGAATAGTATTCGTTTATCCATGAATTTAAATCATTAAAATATAGCGATATGGAAGAAGAAAAGAAAAATCCCGACGAGGGCAGGAGAAGCATGCTAAAAGGACTTATTGGAGTCCCATTGGCAGCAGGAGCACTCTGGGGCGCTTATTCGGAAAGCCGTAAAATCAAAAATGAAAAAAAAGAGATACTGGAGGCATTGAACATTAATGCGGAAGCGCCAGATAATACGGCAGATCTTTCCGGGGATGCATTACGGATAGGCATCATCGGATTTGGAGGACGAGGACAGCACCTGATACGCGTGCTGGGCTTTGCCACAAAATCCTGGCTTGAAAACATGAAGGACAACGTCAATGCCATGAAAGCACATCAAGAGCAGGAAGACCTGAACGTAAAGGTCACTGCGGTATGCGATGTGTTTGATGTGAATGCAGAAGATGCTGTCAGTTCATTCGACGGCTGTAAACGTTACAGACATCACGAAGAGCTCATCAATAGCGGGGAAGTGGACGCGGTGATCATTGCCACGCCCGATCACTGGCATGCCCCCATCTCCATCAAAGCACTTGAGGCTGGCCTGCATGTGTATGTGGAAAAACCAATGACGCATAACATCAAAGAGACATATGCTTTAAGAGATGCCGTATTAAAAACCGGAAAAGTATTGCAGGTAGGGCACCAGCACCGGCAAACGCAAAGTTTCCTGACAGCGCAGGACATCATAAAAAAGAAAATCCTGGGGCACATCTCCCTGGTGACAACCAATACCAACAGAAACAGCGATACCGGTGCATGGCAGTATAAAATCCATGAAAAAGCAAGCCCGCAAACTATCGACTGGGATCAGTTTATAGGCAGTGCGCCAAAAGCACCTTTCAACAAGGAACACTTTTTCAGGTGGCGTAAATGGTGGGCATATGGCTCCGGCCTTTCCGGTGACCTGATGTCGCACGACTATGACCGTATAAATTGTGTACTGGGTATGGGCATGCCTAAATATGTCAACGCTTCAGGAGGTATCTATGCCCACAATGATGGTCGGGAGGTGCCTGATGTCATGCAGGTGGCCATGGAATACCCTGATTTCTCTGTCGGTTCCAGCCGTGAACCTGGCCTGGAAAAAGGAATGACGTTTGTCTACAGCGCTACACTGGGCAACCAGTATAACAGGGGTACGCTCCTGATGGGGCACGATGCTACCATGGAGCTTGGCAACACCCTGACTCTCCATGCCGACAGTAATTCCACCCGGTTTAAAGATATGATGAAAAACGGCATGATAGATCCCTCCATCCCGATCTACTCTTACAACCCGCAATCAGATCAGGTGGACGGTGTGACATCGGCTACTGCCAAATATTTTGCAGATAAGGGCTTGTTGTGGACTTTCCGCGATGGCAAACGCGTGGATTCTGCGCACCTGCACCTTAAAGAGTGGTTGAATGCCATACGCAATGGCACTCCTGTCAGTTGTGGTATCAAGGAAGGCTTTGAGGAGGCCATGTCATCACATATGGGCGGAATATCCTGGAAGGCCGGAAGGCGTATGGAATGGGATCCTGTGAAGGAGGAGATTATTGCCCTACCTGGTGAGGATCTGGATGCTATCCTACTTTCAACCATTACGGGAGAATACCCTGTGGAAAATGTAATGGACGTCATGTAGGAGCGAACATTCAAGCTTAACACTTGCCTGGTGTGGAAATAATCTCTGCACCAGGCAATTTTTTTATGAACCCACTTTAATTAATTTTGCAACTCCGGTTATACAACATACCGGGACAAATAAGGACATAATTATCCAACACTTTAATAAATTAGCTGATAAGTGAAACTCTGGGACAAAGGAACACCGCTCAATGCGATCATCGAACAATTTACCGTAGGAAAAGACCGTGAACTTGATCTGTCACTTGCACGGTGGGATATTCTGGGATCATTAGCCCACATCACCATGCTGGAATCCATCGGCTTAATGGAAAAAGAAGAGTTGCGTGTTCTGAAAAAGGAATTGATCAGGATACTAAAAGAGGTCGTCGGGCAGGGGAAATTCACCATTGAAGAAGGTGTGGAGGATGTCCATTCCCAGATAGAAATGATGCTCACTGCGGCACTGGGTGATGCCGGAAAAAAAATACACAGTGGCCGTTCACGCAATGATCAGGTACTGGTAGACCTCAAACTGTTTTTTCGCCATGAGATCAGGGAATTAGCCGGGCTCACCACCACTTTGTTTGAGACGCTTACACAATTAAGTGAAAAACACCGGGAGGTGCTTATGCCCGGATACACCCACATGCAAGTGGCAATGCCCTCATCTTTCGGCCTATGGTTTGGTGCATATGCAGAAAGCCTCTCTGACGACCTCCACCTGCTTCAGGCAGCATATAAGATCAGCAATCAAAATCCCCTGGGATCAGCTGCAGGATATGGTTCTTCTTTCCCGCTTAACCGCACCCTGACTACAAATTTACTGGGCTTTGAAGACCTGAGCTATAACGTGGTTTACGCACAAATGGGGCGTGGTAAAACAGAGCGTTCGCTCGCTTTCGCATTGGCTTCGCTGGCCGGTACGCTGGGAAAATTTGCCATGGACATCTGTTTGTACAACGGGCAGAATTTTAATTTTTTCCGCTTCCCCAAGGAACTGACCACAGGCTCCAGCATCATGCCACATAAAGCCAATCCC
>JAOUKJ010000050.1 GCA_029882675.1 Cyclobacteriaceae bacterium | reverse complement strand
CTTTTTGACCCCCATTGATTCTATATACTTGGGGATGAGCGTATTTGGTCCGCAAACCATAACCTCAGCGCCGAGTTTTTTCAGTGCGAAGATATTTGACAAAGCGACCCTTGAATGAAGAATATCTCCGATAATAGCGACTTTCAGCCCTTTGAATTCACGAAATTTTTCACGTATGGAAAAGGCATCGAGTAAGGCTTGTGTGGGGTGCTCATGGGTGCCGTCTCCGGCATTGATAATGTTGGCATCGATGTGTCGGGCAAGAAAATGAGGAGCTCCCGGGCTGGCATGTCGCATCACCACCATCTCAACTTTCATGGCGAGGATATTGTTGACGGTGTCGAGCAGGGTTTCTCCTTTTTTTACACTGCTGGAGGTAGAGCTAAAATTAATCACATCGGCCGATAGCCTTTTCTCAGCAAGTTCAAAGGACAGCCGCGTCCGTGTACTGTTCTCAAAAAAAACGTTGGCGATGGTAATGTCGCGAAGGGAAGGAACCTTTTTAATCGGGCGGTTGATGACTTCTTTAAAATTATCAGCAGTTTCGAAGATCAACTGAATGTCTTCAGGGGTTAAGTTCTTTATTCCAAGCAGGTGCTTCTGGCTTAGTTGTGTCATTTATTCTTTGTTAACCAACCAAATACTATTTGTTTCAAATCCCTGTGCTTTCAATTCTACCAACACTTTTTGGGTGTTTAAGGTGTGAACACTGGTGCCTATGTAATCAGCCTCAATGGGCAGTTCACGCGAGTACCTTCGATTGACCAAAGCCAGCAGCTCTACTTGCCGGGGCCGGCCAAAAGTGATCATCGCATCGAGGGCAGCCCTCACCGATCTGCCGGTGTAGAGCACATCATCAATAAGGACTACGCGCTTATCTTCTATAATAAAATCGATGTTTGTTGAACTTGGCTTCGCTGGATTTTCCCTTCGCCTGAAATCATCACGATGGAAAGTGGTATCCAAATAGCCTGTCTGGGGATTTATACCCCCCATTTCTCCCAGCGAGTCTCTGATGAGATCAGCAAGAAAAATGCCGCGGGGCTGTAGGCCAATCAGTACAGTATCTTTAAAATTACCGTGATTTTCAATCAATTGTTGACCGAGACGGTGTAATGTGATATTTAAAAGTTTTTCGTCGAGAAGAAGTTTTTTCTGCATATCGAAGGCTACTGGCACAAATATAATGCAAAGAATTTAATTAGCGGAATCAGGTTCGGAATATTGGAGCTTATTAATAAAAAAAACTTTTCTACTGAAAGGAATTCCGGTATCATTAAAATTTCTTACCTGTTGAATACCGTAACATAGCCATGTGTTGGGAAACCATTTTTTCATGCCCAGTGAATTGTTATTATACGAATTTTCTTGATCTGAGGGGTGCTTTAATTGTATGGCTGTTTCTCCCCTGATCGTATGGCCAGTCCGGGGAAAGAAAATAGAATAATGGATTTTATTTTTGTTTTGATACAACAGTAGTGTCGAATTTTCCCCATTTTGGGAAAAGACTACCTGGTCGAGCATTAACGTTTTCACATCTTCAATTTTTATGCTGTTGTCCCATAATACTTTCCCCGTTTCATCGAAACCTACCACCGTTGCATGCGTATATTTAAAACCTTCAAAATACGCATAGGATGAATTATTGTATTTCATATAATAGGCTTCAGCAAGTAACACGTATTGCTCCTGAACTTTTTCAACCTGAAGGACTTTCATCCGGTAATAAAATTTCTTCTCTTTGTTTTTGGCCTTCTTTTTCTCTACTCTTCTTCTTTTTCTCTCCTGACCTCCCGGTTTCAGAAATGAGAAGAAGTTGTCGAGGTCACCAAAATAAATTTTCGAGTTACTTTGCCTTTCCGGCCCGGAGGTATTAACAAAAACACCATAGCTAAAATCTGAACCTGTTTTTCCAAAAACACCTGCGCTGATATGGAGCAGGGAGTCCACTTGAAAAGAATGGGCATGTATCAGGCTTTGGTTTGGAGGACTTTCCAGCTTTAGGTTTTTAAGAAGCTGGCCCTGGTATGAATAGGTCTTGAGCCAGGTGCCCGGACTCCTGCGATCAAAGTTTCTGACGAGCAGGTTGATGGTGCCAAACTCATCATTTTTTTCAAGTTGTATGATGATTCCCGGATGGTTTATCAGTCCGGGCAGGATGTTGGGCCTGTTGGTAAGCAGGTCATACAAGACTACCACCGGTCGATAGTTGAAATACCCCCCTACCAGTAACTTACGCCCGCCGTCAACAACTTTAAACTCATTGATGCTCATGGGCACCAGGTTACGAAACTTATAGGCAAGCGCCTCGCCGGAATGGCTGTTGAGCCGGATGATAAGGGCATTGCGCATATCGCTGTAATCGTTGAGAAAAAAAAAGCCATAACCGCCCAGGGTGTCGGTTGCCCGGAGTATATACTTCCGCTCAACACGAAAAGTCTGGTGCCATAGGTTGTTGAATGAGGTGTCCATCCGATTGAATTCCCACAGCGTGTTTTTCCCGGGCCTCTCATGTTGTCTGAGTAATAAAAAGCCATCTTTATTGAGTGAGACAACTTCAGGCCTTTTTTCATTGTAGCCGAGGGCAATTTCATACCTGTGATCTTGTGTCAACTGGCCATGCGTGTGATAGCACATCAACAACAACATCTGTATTAAAAACCATTTACTTAATCTGTACTTTGTTGACATAAAATACATTTCTTCTTTCGTTATTCAGGGTATTGGTAAGGCGATGGTGTCCCCAAAGAAAATACACATCATCGTACCAGAGATTGAGTTTGCCAAACTCTACCTCTTCACTTCTTACCGTATCAAAATCATCCATAAGCCTCACATTGATGAGCGAATCATTTACAATAAGGCGGCTTCCCTGTCCAAAAGATAATCTGAGGCCGTCATCGTGCTTATAACCCATGTGGAAATTATCATTTGCGGCATTGAAATCCATGACCTGATCAAGGTAGCTGGTTTCTACATCATCAATAAGCATGCTTTCATCCCAAAGCAGGTTGCCCGTTTTATTGAAGGCCGCTACTACGCCTTCCCTGTATTTGATGGAAGTCAGTTCACTAAGGCCGACATATGAAGGTGAGCGCCTGTAATATCCGTAAAAAGGATATCCTAAATTGTCATAATAAAAGGGTGAATAGGGCCGGTTATGCGGTGAACTTTGATATTGGGGATCAATGATTTCGCCATATACCAGGTACATTGAATGGTCTTCTACAATTTTCCAAACCACCATGGTGGTTCTAAACTCATAGGGATTATTTCGGGGGCTGTTTTTGATTTTTTCCTTAATTTTTCGCTCCCGACGTTCGCCAAGGTAATGGAAAAGCCTGTCGAAATCTGCAAAGGGAATGTATTTAATATTGTCGTTATGCCCGGGCCTGACATTGATAAAATAGACTCCATTGGATAATTTGCTGTTTTTATCTCCGTAATTTCCGATTATCACCAGGTCATCACTCTCCAGATGACTTGTTGTACCCGAATTTACTTTGATTTCTTCCCCAAAATTTGAAGAACTTTCCAGCAAGAGGATGCCACGATTGCTAAAAACCTTGAGATAAAGTATTTTATGACCGGTCAGGGGATCTTTCTCATGAAATAAAACATTGAATGTGCCATTTTTATTGGTTTGCATATCCAGGAGCTTGGCGTCATTTCTGAAAAAGCCGGGAAGAACCTCTACCTTGTCTTCTTCAACCGAGTACAGGACTACGGTAGGCCTGCCGGATATGGCGCCGCCCAACACCAGACTGTTACGGCATCCTATAAAGTGAGTCAGTTCAATTTCCAGTTCGTTTCGAATGTTTTTGTGAATATACTCCCCGCTATATAGGTCTACGTTGATGATAAACCAATCGCTTTTAGTGGTCAGCCCTTTTCTGAAGAGAAGAAAAAACCGACCTTCCTGATATTCATAACCGAGCATTGAATATTCATCATCTATGCCAATTTCCAGTTCATGCCGCACATTCAAGGTTGTGTCAAGGATGATGATTTGCCATAATTCGTCCCGCTCCTTGTTGTATTTGTCTGTTTCCCTGAACATAACCAGGCCATCCTCTTTTGCTGAAAAAACGGTAAAATCATTATCTCCGAACTTCTTTTCGACCTCATACCTGGCCGGTTGGGATATTTGTCCGGAGGTGTAAAGCACCGGAAAAAGCAAGAAGAAGAGACAGAGATAGCGCATGCTTAAAACATTACTTTATTTACGTAAAAGATATTTCTCCTTTTGGTGTTCTGGTTGGAGTTTTTAATTTTTTGATATCCCCAAAACAGAAAATTTTTGCTGTACCAATGTTCGCTGTCCCCCAGGGAAGCATTGCGTACATTGTCTCCCGAAAATCCGGTATCGACCAAACGCGTGCTGCCTGAAAAAACCAATCGGTCATTTTCGATGGCCATCTGGTTGATCTTTCCTTCATGATTGTAAACCAGCAGGGTGTTGTCGCCTTCAGACCAGGCACTTACGAGTTCTTTTAATCGGAATAATCGGGTTTCCTCGATGGGAAAGCTCTGATCCCACAGTATATTGCCGTTGGTATTAAATCCGGCCACAGTGGCATGGGTGTATTGGTACCCGTCAAAGACCTGTACGTAATCATAATACCGGGCACCCGCATAATACCGGTAAACCCTTTCGGTGCGATATACGGGATAATAAGCCTCTCCGAGCATAATATACTCATCTCCTTTTCTGATGAGATCATGGACAAGAAACTCATATTTCAGCTTTAGGTCTTTGCCGCGTTCTTTTTTTCTTGACACCTTTTCCATAATTTTTTCAGCTCTTTCCTCACTTAGAAAACCAAAGAAATTATCGAGGTCTGTAAAACTATGATATTTGGTAAATACCAGCTCCTCGTCAACAAACCCGGCAAAGTAAAACCCCTGCGTGGACTCTTTGTTTTTATAGGCATATGTGCCAATTACTATACTTTCGCGCTCGTTGAGTTTTGTCACCTGCCCGGAAATCAGATCATACTGGCCCTCAGGTCGTACAACAAGATCGCGTAAAATTTTACCTGTTTGCGGATCGATTTCACGGATGATAACCTCACGGTTGTTGCGATCCTCCAGGGTGAAAGAGATGAACACACGCCCGTCATTTGCGTTGATATGCCGTGCCTCAATATTTTTTCCCCGAAAGGCCGTTGGGATAGGTTTTGTTGTGCCAGTGAGGAGGTCTGCCATCACACCCGTGGCAATGTTTCTCATTTGCCCGGTGATAAATATTTTATCCTGATAAACCACGAAATCATGAAAAACGAATTTATCGAGATACCTTATCGGAATGGTATTGACGGTGCCGGAGTGGGGATCGGCACGTATTACATAAAATCCACGGGCATTTACGGCGTGAAAAACCATATACAACTTGTCGTCAAAACCCTCGTATCCCGAGAGTTTCAGGTTTTTGGGATAGGCCACTTCTTTTTCCCAACTTTTATTTAGCAGGGAATCGTAATGCCCCAGGGTAAAAAGTTTTTTGCCCCTCTTTTTTCTGTTTTCCGAAAAATTGGCAATAAAAACACCGGCAGCACCAACCGGAATAACCAGAGGGGGGCTTTCATTTATTTTGAAAGGGACTTCCAGCCGTTTGTCCTGAGCCCGTGATGAGAAGGAAAAACAAAGGATCAAAGCCCACAAAAGCCCAGGGCGTATGATATGTTGATCAGCTTTTTTCACTCATATCCATAATAAAGTCAAACTCCAGTTGGGTGACGGGTTGTACAGACAGTCGACTGTTTTTTACCAGCACCATTTCACTCAATTGTGGGTTGGCCTTCACTTCCGACAGGTGAACAGGGTATTTTAGTTCACTTTCAAAGGCCACATCTACCGCCACCCATCGGTCATCGTCTGTGCCGGGATCCTGATAATGTTCTTTAATGACCTTTGCCGTACCCATGACCCTTTTTTCATTCACACTGTGATAAAACAGGGCCAAATCGCCTGTTTTCATTGCTTTCAGGTTATTTCGGGCCTGAAAGTTCCTCACTCCATCCCAGAAAGTCCACTTGTCTTTTTTTAAGTCATCCCAGGAATAGGTACCCGGTTCAGTTTTTATCAACCAATAATTCATAATAAGTCTTACAAGATCAGATTCAATTTATAAATTTACACAATTAACATAAAGGTAATACTTTGGATAATCACCACATCATAAATATCATTCAAAAAGCAGTCCAACTCATGGAGCTGCACGATGAAAGTGCCCAAAAGATCAAAAGCTATAATAATGCCATCTTTAACCTTGAGCGTTATGATTTTCAGCTGCATGATAAATCAAAGGAAGAACTTCTCAAAATAAACGGAGTAGGAAATAGTCTGGCAGATACCATCGAATCCATTTCGGCTTCCGGAACCTTTCCATTGCTCGATGATTTGGTGGAGAAGACACCTCCTGGTGTCATGGAGTTGCTCGACATAAAAGGACTGGGGGTGAAAAAGATCAAAACCGCCTGGGCGGAATTGGGCATCGACTCGATTGAATCTTTTCTGGAAGCCACTCAAAAAGAAGAGCTGATCAACCTGAAAGGATTTGGCGCCAAAACAATAGAAAACATTCGGGAGGCCCTTGAATTTTTTCTGGACAGCAAGGGAAAGGTGCTGCTGTCGGCAGGTCAGGAAATAGCCAGCTGGCTGGTTAGCTTTTTGGAAGAAAACACAAAGGGAAAAGAAGTAGCCATTACCGGTGAAGTGCGACGAAATGCAGAGGAGATCAGCATGGTGTCGGTACTGCTGGGGGGCGCTGATGTGATGGAAGAGGTTTTATTACTGGCCGGCAAACAGCCGGAGTTGGTGATCGATGACGCACATTGCGGCCCCCGGGCCATCCGTGGTGTTTTTGCCGGCCTGGTGGCATTTGAGATTTTGTTTTGTCACCCGGATGAATTCGGTTGCCGGTTGTTTCATACCACCGGGGCAAAGGGGCATTTTTCAGCATTAGCCAAAGGGGGCGTGAATACGCGGATACTGTTCGGTAGTTCAGGTATTTCAGAAAATGAGATATATGCCGGAATGAAAATGGAATTTATCCCACCGGAATTAAGGGAAGGGCAATTTGAATTGGATCAGGCCCGAAATGGTGGATTCCGGGATTTACTTACCATGGATCAGCTGAAGGGCAGCCTCCATAATCACAGTAACTACAGCGACGGAAAGAACACCCTGCGCGAGATGGCCGAAGCCTGTCGGGATTTGGGCTATGAATACCTGGGCATGGCCGATCACAGTAAAACGGCCTTTTATGCCAGTGGCCTCTATGAGGAGCAGGTGGAAAAACAGCACCTGGAAATAGACCAGCTGAATGAGGAGCTGGCTCCTTTTCGCATATTTAAAGGGATAGAGTCTGATATCCTTACGGATGGATCGCTCGATTATGCCAATGAAGTACTGGATAGTTTTGACTTTGTCGTGGCCTCTGTGCATTCGGTGCTGAATATGGATAAGAAAAAGGCAACAGAGCGATTGCTGAAGGCCATCCAAAATCCCTATACAACCATTCTTGGCCACATGACCGGCCGGTTGCTGTTGCAGCGCAAAGGATACCCGGTAGATCATAAACTCATCATTGATCAATGTGCTGCCCATAACGTAGTTATTGAAATAAATGCCCACCCCATTCGCCTCGACCTGGACTGGCGTTGGGTGCACTATGCCCTGGAAAAGGGGGTGATGTTGAGTATAAACCCGGATGCGCATAAAACAGCGGGCTTCCACGATATGAAATACGGAGTGGATGTGGGTAGAAAGGGGGGGCTCACTCCGGTCATGACACTGAATGCCATGTCGTTGGAAGAGATAGACCGCTTTTTTAAAACCCGAAAAAGCAAAGCTTTAAACCTATGAAAGTGCTGATCATACGCTTCTCGTCCATTGGTGATATTGTACTCACCACGCCGGTTATCCGGTCAGTGAAAGTGCAGTTTGAAGATGGTGAAGTACACTTTTGCACGAAGAAAAATTACGCTGATCTGGTGGAGAACAATCCCTATGTGGATAAAGTACTTACACTGGACGGATCCCTTTCTGAGCTGATCAAAAGAATACAAAAAGAAAAATACGATGGCATCATTGATTTGCACAATAACCTGCGTACACGTATCATCAAATGGCGAACAGGTGTTAAAACATGGTCTTTTAACAAGTTAAACCTGGAAAAATGGATGATGGTGGCATTGAAGATCGACCAACTGCCCAATTTGCACATTGTAGAGCGGTATGCACAAGCTGCGGCAAAGCTCGGTGTGAAACTGGATAAGCTAGGACTGGATTATTTCATACCCGAGAAAGACGAAGTGCCCCGGGATTGGCTGCCGGTCACTCATCAAAGGGAATATGCAGTGGTGGCAATAGGTGGGCAGCACGCTACCAAGCGTTTGCCCTTTCAGAAGCTGGTTCAGCTTTGCGACAAGATCAATAAACCGGTGATCCTGTTGGGAGGGGTGGAGGATGCTGCGGTGGGCGAAAGACTGGAGTTGTTTTTTGGACGTGATAACGGTAATGGTCATTTGGAGGCCGGACTGGAGCGCCTCAATAAAAGAGCGATTATTTTCAATGGTTGTGGGAAATTCAACCTTAACCAAGCGGCCTCAGTGATCAAAGGAGCACGGTGGGTATTTTCGCATGATACCGGCCTGATGCATATTGCTGCGGCCTTTAAAAAAGATATATTCAGCATTTGGGGCAATACCATCCCCCAATTTGGGATGTACCCCTACCATACGCACTTTACCGTGATAGAGAAAACAGGCCTGCCATGCCGCCCCTGCTCAAAAATTGGCTATGACAAATGCCCCAAGGGCCATTTCAGGTGTATGAATGACCTGGAGTTTGATTTTTATCTGGAGTGATTTTATGGCTCATGGTAGGGTGGTTTCATTTAAGTTTACAAACCCCATGTCATTATTGTCCGGATTTGGTATAGCATGCAACCATTCTAGTTCTCCATTTTTTCCAGCGATGTACCCATCGATACTTTTTGCAACAAATACGATGTTTTTTTTCATTTGTAATTTTGATTGAATATCATGTTATCTTAGATCATTATGCTTCAAGGTATTTGATAAAATTAAGATTCGATTAATGGGTGATATTACTAAAAAATATTGCAAACCTTCCCACCTTCCTGTGGAAATGTAATTAAAAAACAATACTTTGCCCGTGCATATAATCAGTGCTTTTATATGCTTGTTGCCCGGCTTTGGTTAAAAAATAAATTTTGACCTAAAACTTAAATTATGACAAGAGAAGAGCATCTGCAGTTTTGTAAAAAGTGTCTCAACAGGAAAATGGATATTAATCTGGGCTTTGTGTGTAGTATGACCAGCCAACAAGCCAATTTTGAGATGGAATGCCCGGATTATAGCCTTGATTCAGCAGTGAAAGACATCTCAATCAACAGAGAGGATGGCCTGCAAAGGGAAGAAATTGCCTTGAAGCTACCTCTCGATGTTATTGAAAAATTGAGAATGGAGCAAAACCTGTTGATGGGGGTTATAGCGGCCCTGGGCGTGGGCCTTGTCGGGGCTGTTTTATGGGGAGCGATTACGGTAGTCACGGAGTTTCAGATCGGAATTATGGCCGTAGCCGTTGGGGCAGGGGTAGGTTTTGGCATGCAAATGTTTGGAAAAGGAATAGACCAGTTGTTTGGTGTACTGGGCGCGGTGATCGCTCTTTTTAGTTGTGTGTTGGGCAATGTTTTTAGTATTGTTGGTTTTATTGCCAATGCCGAAGGACTGGAGTATATGGAAACATTAATGATGATAGATTTCAACTATATGCCTGCACTTTTGGCTGAAACATTTAGCCTGATGGATTTGCTGTTTTATGGTTTTGCCTTGTATGAGGGATATAAGTTTTCGTTCCGGCAGGTGACTCAGCAAGACCTGGCCGGGCTGTAGGCCTAATATCCCCGCCCCTTGTCTACCACATATTTCAAGGGCTGTCCCGCCATCAAACGGCGGTAATTGTCAACAATCACCGTTGAGGCGCTCGCCGGGTTGGTCAGGCTGGCTACATGGGGAGTAATCGTGATCTTTCTGTGGATCCAAAAGGGGTGGTCTTCTGGTAGGGGTTCCGCGCAAAACACATCCAGGTAAGCACCTGAAAGTTGTCCCTTTTCTATGGCCGGCACCAGATCGGCCTCATGGAGGTGTTCGCCACGGCCCAGGTTGATCAGGTAGGTTCCACGCTTCAAGGCTCCAAACAAGTTCTTGTTTAATATTCCCCTTGTGCCTGAAGTGAGAGGAAGCACACTGACCAGTACATCGATGCCTTGCAGGAACTCTTTTGGGGGCTCCGGGCCGTGGAAGGTTTTTACCCCTTTCAGGCTTTTTTTTGTCAGCGAATAGCCCCAAATCCGGAAATTGAGTTTTTGTAAATCCAGGGCAATGGCCCGGCCCATCTCTCCCAAGCCAAGAATGCCAATGGTGAGGTTCTGTTTTTTAAATTGTGGGCGCCATTTTTTTTCGATCTGGTCATTAAAATAATCCCTCAGGTTGTTCTCATAGGTGAGCACGGCCATCAGGGCAGTACGCCCCATGTCCGTAGCCAGATTTTCATCCACCACCCGGGTTATCAATACATTTTCGGGGAGGTGAGGGTCGGTAAGGATATGGTTTGCCCCGGCACCCAGCGATGAGACCCATTGCAGATGCGGAAATTCATCGAGTACGCCGGCGGGGTGTGCCCAAAGCAGGGCGCCTGTAATTTTTTCGCGGTCGCTGACATGTGGGTAGACCTCAATAGGCAGATCGGGAGCTTGTTGCTTAATGGCCTCCACCCAGGCGCCGTTGTCTTTTTTGGAAGAGATGAGGACGATGGCCATTATTTCCCTTTTGACAATATATGACGAATGATGATTTCTGCGTGAACACGGGAGTTTTCGATGAACCATTTGTTGGTGTGCAGTCCGCCACAGGCTACGCCGGCCAGGTAAATGCCCTCCACCTTCGTTTCATTGGTGTCCTCATGGTATTCAGGTGTGCGGTATGGATCATTTCCAAAAGTGATCCCCATATTTTTCATAAATGTGAAATCCGGTTTATAGCCCGTCATAGCCAGGACAAAGTCGTTTTTAAGTTCTTTTTTTCCTTCCGGTGTTTCTATTTCCACAGTGATGGGTGTGATCTTTTTGATGCTGGAGTTGAAGTAGGCTGTAATATCGCCATCTTTTATGCGGTTTTCGATATCGGGTTTTACCCAATATTTCACGTTGTCCTGGATATTAGGCTCACGCACCACCATCGTGACGTTGGCGCCTTTCCGCCAGGTTTCCAGGGCCACATCCACTGCTGAATTGGCCGCGCCTACCACGACAATGTCTTGTTTAAAATAGGGATGGGGTTCATCGTAGTAGTGCTTCACTTTGGGCAGGTCTTCGCCTTCAACATTCATCAGGAAGGGGAGGTCATAGAAGCCGGTGGCCAGTATCACGTTTTGAGCCCGATAAGTGCCTTTGTCGGTATGAATGGTCTTGTGTAATTTTTCAGGGTTGATCTCGCGCACTTTTTCGTAAAGCCTGACATTGAGGTCCCAGCTGGAACAAACGCGCCGGTAATATTCGAGGGCCTCGGCCCGGTTGGGTTTTCCGCCATGTGAAATAAAGGGAACCTCACCTATTTCCAGTTTCTCGGAAGTAGAGAAAAAGGTCATGTTAAAAGGGTAGTTGTAAATGGAATTTACCAGACATCCTTTGTCAATGATGACATAAGAAAGTCCCGCTTTTTTCGCTTCGATACCACAGGCCAATCCGATAGGGCCGGCCCCAATGATGGCAATATCGATGTTGTTACTCTTTTCCATTGGTTTTATTTATCTCGTTCTATGGACTATATCATGTGTCCACCACCACTTTATTCCAGCTTTAATGGGTATGGATTGCGGGGAACAAGCAATATGATCACGTTGTTTTTGACAAATAAACTAATGATCAATCTTTTAGGCCAGTTTATGTGAATATTTAATAGTAATTTTATCAGGATAGTCCTATATTGTTAACATAATGGGCTCCTCATCCACTTATCTGGCTTTTGATAGATATCCTTCTTCAAAGGGATCGGGTACACATATCAATCATATGACTGAAGTGCTGTCAAAAATGCATTCGCCCTGTCTGCTTTTGACTTTAAAAGGGACTTCGAAACTTGAACAAACCGGGATCATTCATCGTGAATTTGATCAACTTGAAGCCAATTACCTGCGCAGGGGCCAGCTTTTTGCCAGCTGGGCCAGTGGGCAGTTAGCAAAAGAAAATAACCTGAAGCTTGGGCACTTCAGGGATATCTGGGGAGGACTTGCCGTTTTGGAACATCCACACATTTCCCCGGTTTTTGAGGTCAATGGCCTGCCCTCTGTTGAGTTGCCCTACCGCTATCCGGGTATTTCTTCCCACACCCTGGATAAGATCCGGGTGCTGGAATCATTGTGTTTGAAAAACAGTGAATTGATTATCGTACCTTCTGCGGTAATCAGAACCCACCTCGTAAATCGGGGAGTACCTGACGACAAGATCAGAATAATCACCAACGGGGCTGATATGCCTGCCGTTTTCCCCCGGGATACTTCCCTTCCAGAGAAGTATGGTGTTTATTTTGGGGCTTTGCAATCCTGGCAGGGGATCACCACCCTCTTCAAAGCATTGACCTATCTTGAAGATGTTCCTGATTTCCATTTAGTGATATGCTCTTCGCAAAAGGAAAAGCAGGTAAGGCCATATTTAAAATTATTGAATAAGCTGGGTGTTCAGGACAAAGTGATTTGGAAGTATCAGTTGGGTAAGCAGGAATTAAACAGGGTGTTGCAACATGCCTACTGTAGTTTTGCTCCTTTGCAGGAATGTTCACGGAATATAGAGCAGGGGTGCTCTCCTTTGAAAATATTCGAGAGCATGGCCAGTGGTGTGCCTGTCGTTGCCTCAGATTTGCCGGTGACCCGTGAAATCATGAGGCATGAGCACGAGGGCATACTTGTTCCCCCCGATCGGCCGGCAGAGATTTCAAGGGCTGTCCGTTTTCTGATTGATTTTAAGGAAGAAAGAAATAATATGGGAATCAGGGCACGCGAAAAAATAAGAACCGGATTTTTATGGGAGAAAAAGAAAAATGAATTGAAACAAGTGTATTTGTCTTTAGATAAAGTGGCAATTGTTTAAATAATTATTAACTTAACAAGAAAAAGCTGAAAAAATGAGTATGTCAAGAGCATTAAAGTTCTATCAGGAACTTAGTGAAGACCAAAAAAAATTCATCGACGAAAAGCAGATCAGCGCAACATTTTCAATAAAGAAGTGGCAGGCTTTCCTTTCAAAAGCTGCTGCTTATGATACTTATGGCGACAAGGCGATCGATGGCCTGGCCAAAAAGTTTGCCCTGTATCTGGTTCTGGCCATCGTTTCTATTATTGTGGCTTTTATGGTAGACTTGTTGATTTTTATTGCTTCAGCAGTATTTATCACCTTGTTTGTCCGGCAGATTATGATCAAGAACAAGTTTGAAAAAAGGGACATGAATAACTATCTCCGCTTGTTTTTCTTTCCGCTCCTAGATGTTCTTAAATTGAAGGCTGGCGAAGATGCAAAACTTTCAGCCCAGCTTGATTTTCGAATCCCTACCAGGGATCAAAAACCGAAAGAATACAGTGTTGATAAAAAAAAGATCAGAGAGTTCAGCCAAAACTACATTATCGCAAAATGTCAGCTTAAGGATGCCGTATTGCTGGAATTTGTGGTGGCGGATGGAATAAAGGAAATGAAGTACTGGAAGAGGTCGGCCAGTGGTAAACAAAAACACAAGTCCAAAACCAAAGTGACCCACCAGTATTATGTGAAGATCACGGCTCCTAAAAGTGAGTATTCGCTTAAGGGAAAGGTTCCTGAAATGGTCAGGTTTGAAGAAACGGACACTGATTTCGTTTTTAAGCTTAAAACAAAGGCCAAAATAGATGACAAATCACACGTGTTGCCCGTGAAAGAATTTCTGGCCAATATACAGCAGATCTATGAGCTGATCAGGGCGAATGATCCGGAAAAATGGGAGATAAAAGAGAAGAAACCGGAAGGGATTGGTGTTGAAGC
>JAOUKJ010000469.1 GCA_029882675.1 Cyclobacteriaceae bacterium | reverse complement strand
ACCCAGACGGGTTTTAACGGTTACGGGAAGAGCAACCTGCTTTACTATTTCTTCCGTCATTTTCTGCATCTTGGGCAGGTCTTGCAGAATTCCTGCACCGGCACCTTTACAGGCCACTTTCTTCACCGGACAGCCATAATTGATGTCAATGAGTTCCGGGCCTGCCTTTTCGGCAACAGCTGCGGCCTCGCGCATAGCATCTATTTTATCGCCAAAAATCTGTATGCCTATGGGCCGTTCCGCATCAAAAATATCGAGCTTCTGCACACTTTTCGTCGCATTTCTGATCAATCCGTCAGAACTGATAAATTCAGTGTACATCAGGTCGGCCCCATATTTTTTACATACTGCCCGAAAAGGCGGATCACTCACATCCTCCATAGGCGCCAGCAACAGTGGAAACTCACCCAACTTCACATTTCCTATACTAACCATAGCCACTTTCGTTTTGGTTTAAAAATTATGGCGTAAATTTACGTGATTTATGAATATTTTAGAAGTTAAACCTATATCAAGACGTTGGCCGCCGCTGATTTCGGCCGGATTGTTCTTAATTATCGCTATTTTCGGGTTCTTTTTTATAGGACCGGTCATTGGTGGTATGTTCATCCTACCCTTTTATGATGGTGATCTGACCACGTTCGCACAAAAAATGTCGAGCCCCTTTGGTGATGACTCGCTAAAGAACCTGATTTTCATAGTACAGGGGGTTGCCACGGCGACCGGCTTGATCCTCATCCCATGGATTTACCTGAAAGTATATGAAAACCGATCCCTTCGGCTATTTTTCCCCACAAGGGTTGCGCTGTCACCCGTGCTGCTCACCGGACTCATTGTCCTTGCCTTTATTGCCGTCAATTCTTTATTTATTGAGTGGAATGCCGGGCTGGAACTTCCCGAAGCCATGAGTGGTTTTGAAAACTGGATGCGGGATAAAGAAGATTATGCCGCGCGAATCACCGAATACCTCACCGTATTTGACAGTACCAGCCAATTTGCAATTGCTTTTCTGGTTATTGCGGTGCTACCGGCCATTGGTGAAGAGCTGGTATTCAGGGGGTATATACAGCACGAACTACAGGCTGCATCAGGCAACCCGCACCTGGCTATATGGGCAGCTGCCATTCTTTTTTCGGCAATCCACATGCAGTTTTACGGATTTGTGCCGCGCCTGCTTTTGGGTGCGCTATTCGGCTACCTCTACCTGTGGTCGGGCAACCTGATTTACCCCATCATTGCCCACTTTGTCCAAAATGGAAGCCAGCTGTTTATCCTTTATATGGCCCAAAATCATATTATTGATTTAAATGTAGAAGATCCCGAATCTTTTCCCGTACTTGTGATCCTCCTGTTTGCAGGTATTACATTTTCGCTAATGGTTATTTTTAGGAAATTCTTTCTGAAACTAAAGACATAATATGGCCAAATGGAAAAAGGTATATCATGCCGAACAGATGTGGAAGGCTGAAATTGTAAAAAGTATACTGGAAGAAAATGAATTGTCACCCGTCCTGATCAATAAAAAGGAGTCGGCGACACAAATAGGCTTTTACGAGGTTCATGTCTTACTCGAACAGGTGATGAAAGCACTGAAAATTATTAATGATGACATCAGTTTTGAATAAAATGAATAACCTTACCCAAAGGGTTATTACCGCCACATTGGGCGCGCTGGTTGTACTTGGCGCCGTATATATGGGCGAATGGTATTACTTTGTGGTATTCCTGGGTATTTGCATTTTCACCCAGCTCGAGTTTTACCGGTTGGTGGGGCTTGATGGTATGATACCCCTGAAGACCTTTGGCACCATCAGCGGAGGTTTCATTTTTGTGTTGTTTTTTCTCGTAGAAAGGGGCACGCTAGACCAGCATGTATTTTTTCTTATTCTGCCTTTGGTATCCGGCATTTACCTGATAAAACTTTATAAAAAGGCCGACACCAAGCCTTTTGCGAACATCGCCATCACTTTTCTCGGTATTTTATACATCGCTATTCCCATATCACTGTTTAGCGTGGTGGCCTATTTCCCCGATCACTATGGCCATGAGATCATTACAGGCGTGATGTTGTTGCTCTGGGCTTCCGATACAGGCGCTTACTTTGCCGGATCACGGTTTGGCAAGCGAAAATTATTTGAGCGTATCTCGCCTAAAAAGTCCTGGGAAGGCAGTATTGGAGGCACGGTTCTCGCACTCATCATCGCCTGGTGCCTGTCTCACTATTTCCACTCCCTTACACTTTACCAATGGCTTGGCATTGCGATTATTACCGTCATTAGCGGCACCTATGGCGACCTGGTAGAGTCACTTTTCAAACGGAGTATAGACATCAAAGACTCCGGAAAAAGCATTCCCGGCCATGGTGGTTTTCTCGATCGGTTTGACAGCGTTTTGTTATCGATGCCATTTATCGTAGCCTATTTAAAGATCGTGATATTAAGTTAATCACAAAGTGGTTTAATTCCCCGATCCGCTGGATCTAAAAATCAATAATCTCCATTTAATACTTCGGGGATCTGCCCCGGAGTAGTTCATAAGCAAAACATTTCACTATTTCTAGTGTAAAAAATTCACTATTTTCATTGAAAATTTTCACTATTTTCCGTGTTGCACCTCATTGAAAATCCCCCCATCTTGTCATTGGAATTTGCATTCGGGCCCAGGTTACCCTAAACCTTCCATCTTATACGTAGAACATAGCACACTATAGTAGATGGGCCCGAAAATACGGAGACGGACGCGGCGAACGAGTGGCGTCCGTTTTTTTTTAAAAGAGGCAAGAGGCAAGAATAAGGAAGCAAGAACCAAGAGGGGTGGGGAAGCCCGCCTGTGCGCCTCATTTCATTAGGGGCTTCGGTGGGAGAAGGGGGAGTGGATGTAATGAGGTAAAGAAGTAAAGAGATCGTGAAGAAACGAAAGAGGGCGGCCATCGTGCCACGAATTTAATAGTGATCAAAAGCCCAAATGCCGGACTGGTGATTGAAAAATGATCCGGCACTGTTGGTTCATCCATCAGCTCACTCGTGGCACGAATGGCAGAGGCAAGAAGCAAGAGGGGTGGGGAAGCAGGGAGGTACTAATGGACAGCATACAGGTGTGTTTGATTCCCTAAAAGCTAACTGCTAAAATGTTGATCGTTGGGTTTTATCTACCCATCATCTATCGATCAGCAAGTGTTGATGGAAAATGTTTTCTTCGGGTGTACAACAATTTGCAGCACCCCTCGTCGGACGATTAAGGGATGGCCAAAAGGGGGCTTTTCGTCCAACGAATAGGATCAATAAGAAAAAAAATATTATACCCGATTTCTCTGAGGATCCGAAGCAAAAAGTAAGGCGTGACCTAAAAAAATGTAGGACGGCCTGTTGCGGGAAAAGGTATGTTTAATTAAGTGAGAAAGTAGGGTATAATTAGCGGAAAAATACCTAAAAAAGAGTATTTTATATGTTAAAAAAGTGTTGGAGCTTTGTGATGGAAGTTTTAATAAATAGAATTTTCGCTTCTACGCTCAACCAACTGGCCGGCTAGACAACTAGACAAATGGACAACTAAACAAAATGATCAACACCCAAAACCTCCCATCCTC
>JAOUKJ010000468.1 GCA_029882675.1 Cyclobacteriaceae bacterium | reverse complement strand
AATTGCCAATTTGGGGGGTGCAGTTTCATCCGGAATCGTATATGACAGAAGTGGGATTGGAGGTGCTTGGAAATTGGATTAACCTTGAGCCATGAGCCAAGGCCCGATGTGTTGGACCAAGAACCAAGAACCAAGAACCAAGAACCAAGAGCCATGAATCCGCCCGCGACTGCGGGATACCCATATACCCTCCCGCGACTGCGGGATACTCATATACCCATATACTCATATACCCATATACTCATATACTCATATACCCATATACCCATATACTCATATACCCTCCCGCGACTGCGGGACACCCATACACCCGAACCTTACCCGTTGAACAATACAAGGGGGTCTTGTTGTAACATTTGGGTAATGGTAAGGTATATGCCCGGATGGTATTCTTTGAGAAGGGCAGGTCGCTCAAAAAAGTTTTCAATGGTTACCGCAAAAAACTCCTGTTCGTTTACGCCGGCATAAGACCGGTAGAAAGTACTTCGCTGATCATTTATTTTCACCATTTCCTTTTTAGCTTCTACGTCAAACTTCATAAGTGCATCGAAATCAAGAAAATCATACTCCTGATTTCTGATTGAATTTTCAATACGCAGGGCATGTGCCATTTCATGCAGGCCAAGGTTTTTTCCATCTTCCCGGTCGATGATGCCTTCAATGAAGTTGGGCCACGATAGCATGATAAACCCTTTCGTGTTTACCTCACCCTGGTGGTATTGTTGTGATATGTTGGAGTAATAGACATCAGGATAGATTAAAATACGCCAAAAATGTTCGAAATATATTGAAGGGAGTCCAAAAGTGAGTTTGATGGCCGTAGCAGATACCAGCGTCTTCATGTGGTCAGTTACTTTTTCCAGTCCACCCCGGGGGACAAACTCTTTCATGGCCATAAACTTGGCCACACGCCGTTCAAAAATGCGCTGGTCTTTACGATTTAATCTCCTGTAATAAAGGCAGTACTCCCACAGGATTTTTTTATATCTGCCTTTAAGATCTACAAAGATTAAATACCTGTTGATGTGATCCTTGTAAAAGTGCAGGATTATGGCCTTTAATATAGAATAAGGTAGATAAACAATCGTAGCCAAGGCCACGATGGCCAGGATCAGGAGTGGGATTGCCATAATTATTCCTGAAAAAAGATACTCGTCGCCATTAAACATCAATAGCCTCCTGGTTTATGTGCTGTGTCAAAAATAGTGTTTATATTCAATAATAAAAGAATGGAGAAGAGGAGTATTGCCAATTTTTATATCTTTATCGATTAAATTTGTCAGATGAGTCGGTTTTATCTTTTAAGTATGCTGGTGTGGTGCCTGGTGTCTGCTGATGTATTAGGCGGGGAGATGGTTTTACAGGGGGTATATCGGGGAAAAGACATCTTTGTGCGAAATCCTTATAATCCGGCGAGTCATTCTTTTTGTACTTCTAAAATATTTGTCAATGATAAACTAGTGGTTGATCAACCCAAAGTTTCTGCCATTAAGGTGAGCCTTTCCCACTTGCAATCAGGTGATATTGTGGTTGTAAAAATCATTTATCTGGACGGTTGTACTCCTGTTGTAGTAAATCCACATGTACTGCAGGAACCAACGGGCTTTCGGTTTCTTTCTTCCATGGCGAGTAACAATTCCATCGATTGGGAAACCCAGGGGGAGCAGGAGGAAGGCATGTTTGTCGTTGAGCAATGGGTAGTGAAACCCAGAACTGAAGGGTGGGAAAAATTAATTGAAATGCCGGCTAAAGGCGATTTGGGAAGAAATCGTTATTCTGCCCTGCCAGATCATGTGCCCGGAGAAAATAAATACAGGATCAGATATGATCGCGTAGAGCGTGAGCCGGTGTATTCCCTGGAAGTAAAATATACCTCCACTAAAAATCCCATCACGTTTTATCCGTTCGCTGTCACTACCCAGATTACTTTTTCAGAGGAGGTAGCCTATGAGATTACCGACCGCAATGGCCGACTGATGAAAAAAGGGGAGGGGAGGACGGTTGTGTTGCAGGAACTCAGGCCCGGAGAGTATTATGTGCACTTTCAGAACCGCACTGAGAAGTTTGTTAAGAAGTAGCTTGCCATACTTTACAATGTCAAACATCTTCAACTCCTATCTCATAACTCCGATCTCATTCCTGAATTAGGGCGCGCTATCCCTGCAAGGGTGTATTATAAAAAGTTAGGCCGATCCAGTTTATGACTGATCCGGTAAGCAGCATTAACCAGCCCCACATGCGAATAAGCCTGGGGGAAATTACCCCATTGGCTACCAGTATCGCCATCAACATCTTCACTGTGGAGACCCAGGTGATTGGCGTAGCTGGTCAGATTCTCGAAAATAGAAATGGCTTCATCCACCCGCCCTACGCAGGCGAGTGCCTCTACATACCAGAAAGCGCAAATAAGAAACGTGGTTTCGGGTTCTCCAAAGTCATCTTCTGCCTTATACCGGTAAAACAGTCCATTTTCCGTTTTTAATTCTTTTTCCATTTCCGCCAGATGCCTTTTTGCTTTTTCAGTGTTACCATCAAGGTAATTCATCGTTATTAACTGTAAATTACTGGCATCGAGAATGGGACTGCCAATGGCCTGAGTGTATACACCTCGTTCTTTTTCATAACAGGCTTCTAATTTTTCTGATGCCCTTTTCATGATTTTTTGCGAGAGCTTAATCATGATTTGGTTTTTAAAGGCCTGACCAATTTTAAGTGCAGCATTGGCACCTGCCCAATGAAAAAGGTAGGTGTAGCTATGCAGTTGTTTCTTGTTTCGGAATTCCCAAAGGCCGGCATCGGGCTCATCCATCAGCTGGTCAATCTTGTTGAGAATGTCAAAAATTAACCGCAGTGATTCGGCTTTTTCACTGTTGATAAACCTTGCATCAGTATATAGGGGTAAGAGAGAAACAAGTATTTGACCATACACGTCATTTTGAATATGCGTATATGCCTGATTACCCACCCTGACAGGCTTATTACCCTGATATCCGTCCAGATCGGTAATAATTTCCTCAATTTTACTTTGACCGGTGATCGTGTAAAGGGGTTGGTAACGCTCATTCTCCCCTGAAGAAATATTGACAAAGTAGTTGAAATATTTTTCCATTTCTTCAAAATGGCCAATGTGATTGAAAGCCGTGAGGGTATAGTAGGTGTCGCGGAGCCAGCAATAGCGGTAATCCCAGTTTCTCCCGCTTCCGGGAGCTTCGGGTAAGCTGGTCGTTCCCGCAGCAATAATAGCCCCGGTGTCTTCAAACTGATGGATTTTCAAGGCCAGCGATGAACGGATTACTTCTTTTTGATAAAAGTCACTCACACTCATGTTCTTCACCCAGTTTTGCCAATATTGGATGGTTTTGGTCAGAAACATTTCGGCGGTGTTTTCAGTAGCGGCTTCGAGGGGCGCGCCATAAGTGAGCACCAGGTATTTAGGTTCATGAATTACGACAGGCTGGCCATCCAAAATGGATGATACAGGCACATTGGTAGTGAGTCTGAGGTCATATTCCAGTCCGAGGTATTCTATGTGATTACTGGCTGCATAGGTTTTGGGTTTTAGCTTCCCATAATCACCCCTGGGGTCG
>JAOUKJ010000467.1 GCA_029882675.1 Cyclobacteriaceae bacterium | reverse complement strand
GCTTTTTTTAGTGCCCGGAACCTTCTAATCAGTCCAATTTTCATTAATTTATTTGATGGCAGAAAAATCCACAGTAAAAAATTACTGTTTATAGTATGTACCCGAAAAAGTTCCCTAAATTTAGTAGCGAAATCAACAGCCAATAACAATTATGGACGTTCAGCTTTACTGGTATATTGCCCTTATTTCCAGCGGAGTATTGGGAGTTGTCGTGCTGTTGAATATTTTTGGTTTTGACATTGATGAGGTCGATGTCGACATCGGTATAGGAGACGCTTTTTCACTAAATTCTTTAATTGCCTTTACTTGTGTGGGGAGCTGGACGGGTTTTCTGGCTAATAAAATGACGGCTTTTCCACCCTGGCTTGTGCTATTGATTTCAATAGTTGCGGGATTGAGTGCCTACGTTGGGAGTATATTGATTTTACGCAAACTGAAGGGATGGGAATCAAAAGGCAATATCAACCTGGAAAATGCCATTGGTAGTGTAGGGGTCGTTTATCTATCTATTCCCGGCCATAAAAAAGGAAAAGGTCAAATACAGATTGAAATACAAGGGCGTTTAGTTACAGAAAATGCAATGACCCAGGGGAATAAACTGGTTACCGGCACCAAAATTCTGGTGTACGATGTGGAAAAAAATACACTGTTAGTAGAAGCATACAACGAAACCTAAAAACGATTAATATGGAATTTCTGTTTAGCATTGTCGGGGTGGCAACTGTCATAATATTTTTGTTACTCCTGTTATTTATTGCCCGGTATAAAAGATGTCCAAGTAATAAAATTCTGGTTGTTTATGGTAAAGTAGGCCAGGATAAAAGTGCCCGTTGTATTCATGGTGGCGGGGCATTTATTATGCCTGTGACACAAGACTTTGAATACCTTAATTTAAGCCCCATACCCATAGACATAGACCTCAAAGGAGCGCTTTCCAAGCAGAACATAAGAATTAACACCCCGAGTACCTTTACGGTGGGTATTTCAACAAATGAAGCCATCATGCTCAACGCGGCCGAACGTTTGCTTGGCCTGAACGAAGATGAGGTGAAAATGCAGGCCCTTGATATCATTATTGGCCAGTTGCGTCTGGTCATTGCCACACTTTCCATTGAAGAGATCAATAAAGACCGGGAACAGTTTCTCCAACTGATCAACAAGCACGTGGCCATGGAACTCAATAAAATTGGTCTGGAGCTTATCAACGTGAATATAAAGGATATTACTGACGAGTCAGGCTACATCGAAGCCATTGGAAAGAAAGCAGCGGCAGAAGCTATTAACAAAGCAAAGGTAGAAGTGGCTGAGCAGGAAACCAGTGGGGCGATGGGTGAAGCCAAAGCCATGCGCGAAAAAGACGTACAGGTAGCTAATGAAGTGGCTGAATCGGAAGAGGGGGTAAAGCAGGCCGAAGCTAAAAAACGGGTAGCTATAGCCAATTCAGAGACCTCGGCAATGATCGGTGAAGCCAAAGCCCGAAGGGAACAAGAGGTGCGGACCTCTCAGGAAACGGCATTGGCCGATCAGGGGCGAAAAGAAGCAGATAGTCAACGACGGGTAACGATTGCTAATCTGGAGGCAGAAGCCATTACCGGAGAAAATGAGTCAAAGGCCAAAGAGGCAGAATCCAATGCAGAACTTGCGCAGAAAAGAGCACAGGCACGAAAACTGGCAGAAGTAGCTGAGGCTGAAGCGATGAGGGCCATTTATGAAGCTGGTAAAATTGCGGAGATGACCCGCCTTGAAAAAGAAGAAATCGTACAAAATGAAATCGACAAACAACGTAAAACCATCGATGCTGAGGCCAGGGCCATTGAACTCCGCTCAATCGCAAAAGGTGAGGCCGACTCTACCTTGTTGAGGTACCAGGCAGAAGCCAAAGGAATGGAAGAATTGCTCAACGCCAAGGCCAAAGGATATAACGAAATCATTAAAGCGTGTAATGGCGATAGCAAATCAGCTTCTACATTGCTCCTGCTCGAACAACTGGACACCCTGGTGAGCCGCCAGACTGAGGCTATGGCCAACCTGAAAATAGATAAGATCACAGTTTGGGACTCCGGCGCTAATGGTGAAAACGGACAAAACACTACATCTTCATTCCTTCGCAATTTCATTACGGCCCTTCCGCCAATACATGAGCTGGCCAAACAGGCTGGAATAGACCTGCCAGAATACCTGGGAAGTATGGCACCGACCGGTGGTGTGCCAGCTACCAGCGCAAAAAAGAAGGGAGGCGCGGTAGTAGCGAAAGAAACCATGCCGGCCATAAGGGCTGAAAAAGGACCTCAAACAGGCCAAACAATGCCAAACGAAGAAAAACAAGACAAGCAGCCCGGTGGAAAGAGGCCGGACAAAAAGTAAAATTTTAAACCTTTAATACTTAACGCCCAATATCCGACGGAAGTTTCAATTCGATATTGGGCGTTAGGTATCTGAATTTCTTACACCAAAGGCAGCTTTTTTACCCGGGCTCTTAGCGTCTTGTTGCGTATTTGCACCAGGAGTTCACTTTCCGGTTTGCTGTATGCTACGGCTACATAGCCCAGTCCAATACCAACGTCCAGTGTGGGCGACATGGTGCCGGAAGTGACGAGGCCAATCTTTGTGCCATCTGGTGCCAGCAGCTCATAACCCTGCCGTGGAATACCCTTTTCTTCCATGATTAAGCCTACCAGTTTACGCTCTATGCCTTTTTCTTTTTGGGCTTTTAACGCTTCATGATTGGTGAATTCCTTGGTAAATTTAGTGATCCAGCCTAAGCCTGCTTCCAATGGGGAGGTGCTGTCATCTATATCATTGCCATACAGGCAGTAACCCATTTCCATGCGCAGGGTGTCCCGGGCGCCCAAGCCAATGGGAAGTATGCCAAATTCCTGACCCGCTTCCATCACGGCCTCCCATACTTTTAAGGCATGTTCATTTTTGATATAAAGTTCAAATCCCCCGGCACCTGTATATCCGGTGGCTGAGATGATCACCTCATCAATCCCGGCAATTGATCCCTGTACAAAAGAATAAAAGGCGATACTCTCCAGGTCAACGTCCGTCAGTTTTTGGAGCGTGGCCAATGCCTTCGGCCCCTGCACGGCAAATAGACTGTACTCGTCAGAGGCATTGGTCATCTTTACCCCGCCCCGGTTATGTGCCATGAGCCAATTCCAGTCTTTTTGAATATTACCCGCATTTACCACCAGCATATATTGTTCTTCAGCCATTCGGTAAACGATCAGGTCGTCAACAATACCCCCTGTTTCATTGGGCAGACAGCTGTACTGCGCCTTGCCATCCACAAGTTTAGAGGCATCATTGGAAGTAACTTGCTGTATGAAATCAAGTGCTCCCACTCCCTGGACGAAAAACTCACCCATATGTGAAACATCAAAGATGCCAACCCCGTTTCTTACGCAGTTATGCTCTTCCTTATCGGAAGAATACCTTACGGGCATATTGAATCCGGCAAAAGGGACCATCCGGGCACCCCGTTTTAGATGTTCAGTGTGGAGTATAATGTTTTTTGGTTCCATAATTTTTAATAGGCTTATCCGGGACAAATGTAAAAAAACCAGATCAGACTACCTTAAATAATTTCG
>JAOUKJ010000466.1 GCA_029882675.1 Cyclobacteriaceae bacterium | reverse complement strand
TATATCCTCCTCCCCCAGGTTCAGCACCGGGATACCATACTGCCCACCATTGTACGGCAATGGGGATGATCAAAAGGGGAATATATACAGAGGGATTACTGAAATCCGGAAAGATGTCCAGTTTGCCCGATACTGCGGGATGACTAAACAAAGCATCAAGGCTGCCTATTTCCGGCTGTTCCACAGCAACTACGGCGGCCATTACTGCGCCAACCATAGCCATGCCATACTGGAAGAAATCAGCCCATATGACGCCTTTTATTCCTCCCAATGCGGCATATAATACCACAACGACAGAAGCGCCTACAACCACAGTAACAGGTGAAAGACCCAGCATGACACCGCCAATTTTAATAGCGGCCAGGGTGACACTACCCATTATGAGGCAGTTGAAAAATATACCCAGATATAGCGATCGAAAACCTCTCAGAAAAGAAGCCAGCTTGCCACTGTACCTCAATTCGTAAAATTCCAGGTCTGTCATTACTGATGACCTGCGCCATAACCGGGCGTAAATAAATACGGTGACCATTCCCGTGATAAGAAAAGCCCACCAGGCCCAGTTCTTTACCACGCCGTCTTCACGAACCATTCCGGTTACAAGGTTGGGTGTGTCAGCAGAAAAGGTACAGGCCACCATAGAAATACCCAGCAACCACCAGGGCATGCCCCGGCCTCCGAGAAAGAATTCTGAAGTGCTTTTTCCGGCCGTCCTTGAGGCTACCCAACCAATGCCTAATACGATGGTGAAGAATATTGCAACAATGATCCAGTCGATCTGTGATAATGCCATAGTTTATGATTTTGAAAAATTTCCACAATATAGGGCAATTCTAATATATGGTACCAAATGGCAAGGGTCTTTTATTTTTTTCAGGAACAATATTGCCGTATTTGTTCCTTTTGAATCTTAATAAAAAAGGAACAAATACCTCTTTTGAGAAATATTTACCATCTTCACACCCTTAAATCAATTTTGCTATTCAATCCATTAAATGATTCTTATGAAAAAGGCCTTCTTTATTTTTCTGACTATTTTGGTGATGACTTGTGGCATCCATGCTCAGTACAGGGCAATACCCATTGATACCACGATAATGACTAGCCACATAGCCACCATTAAGGGTGTAAAAATGACCTATACGGCTACCACTGGAATGCAACCGGTATGGGATGAGACCGGAAAACCCATAGCCAGCCTGCATTACACTTATTACAAAAAAAGTAATGCCGGAGATATGGCCCACCGGCCCCTGTTAATTTCATTTAACGGGGGACCGGGTTCAGGATCAGTATGGATGCATATTGCCTATACCGGGCCTAAAGTACTCAACATCGACAGTGAAGGGTTTCCGCTTCAGCCCTATGGTGTGCGCGATAATCCGAATTCTATCCTTGATGTTGCAGATATAGTATACGTCAATCCGGTAAACACCGGTTATTCACGTACCATCCCCATGTCAGGAAAAGAAGTGGATAAGAAACTTTTCTTTGGCATCAATGCCGACATCACTTACCTGGGAGAATGGCTCAACACGTTCATTTCCCGCAACGACCGCTGGCTTTCCCCCAAATACCTGATCGGAGAGAGTTATGGGGGTACCCGCGTGGCAGGCCTGGCCCTGGAGCTGCAGGAAAAGCAATGGATGTATCTCAATGGTGTAATAATGGTGTCGCCTGCAGATTATAAAGTGTTTGAATCAGATGTGCCGGTTTCTTCAGCCCTTAACTTGCCTTATTTTTCAGCGGCAGCATGGTTTCATAAAATGCTTCCTGAAGATTTACAGCAAAAGGACCTTACGGAAATGCTGTCTGAAGTTGAAGAATATGCACTTAACAATCTTATGCCCGCACTTGCCCGGGGAGGCTTTATTTCAGTGGAGGAAAAGAAAAAAGTGGCTCAGGATATGGCAAGGTATACCGGACTAACTGAAAAAGTAATCCTACAGCACAACCTGGATGTCCCGACCGGCTTTTTCTGGAAAGAATTACTGCGTGATAAAAATGGTTATACCATTGGCAGGCTGGATTCACGCTATATGGGGATAGACAGGAGGGAAGCAGGGTCCTCACCCGATTTCAATGCCGAACTGACTTCATGGTTGCACTCTTTCACACCGGCCATCAATTATTATTTCAGTGAACACCTTAAATTCAGGACAGATATCAAATACAACATGTTCGGCCCGGTACACCCCTGGGATCGGAGTAACAACAATACCCGTGAAGGACTCCGCAAGGCCATGGCACAAAACCCCTATTTGAAAGTCTTGTTCCAGGCAGGTTATTTTGATGGGGCGACCACCTATTTTAATTCCAAATACACGATGTGGCAAATAGATCCCAGTGGAAAAATGAAGGACAGGCTGGAATTTAAAGGCTATCGCAGTGGACATATGATGTACCTGCGCAACGAAGACCTGAAGAAGGCCAACGATGATTTGCGAACTTTCATCAAAGAGAGCTTGCCAGATGGAAAGTCAGCGAAGTATTAGTGTTTACCTTAAAGCCGCCTGCGGATTTCACTTAATCCGGCATATACCCATAATTAAACGAGTATATTATTCCTCCTTTAATATAAGAGTCTCTCCGGCGGCCACATTTTCCGCTTTGGACGTATTGCCGGAAACAGGCCAGTGTACTATCACGCTATCTGCCTTTGCATTGGAGCCTATACCGACAATTAGAGCACTAATGTCGGACTGCGACAGAAAAGAAGATCCGGTACGTACCATGCGTAGCTGGCAATAGCCATTGATCCACACCATCACCTTGGCCCCAATGGCCTGCAGGTTGGGTTTTTGACCTTTAAGTTCAATGCGGATAGACTTGTGTGTCTTGTCAGAATCGTTACGAAGGAGTTTTGGGGTGCCTCCGTTGGCGGTAATCAACACATCCTGATCGCCATCCTTGTCGATATCGGCGCTGGAGATTCCCCGGCCTACAATGGCCTCACTGAAGGGTATGCCCACCTGATCGCTGATGTCTGTAAAACGACCCTGGTTGTTGTGAAACACCTGGGGTTTTTGCTTAAAGGTGATGTTTTGCTGTACGGCATTGATCTCGGGCTCTATATGCCCGTTAGCTGTAATCAGATCCAGGTATCCATCCAGATCAATGTCCATAAAGTGGACACCGAAAGTCAGGGGTTGCAGGGAAGTACGTGTTAAACGCGCTGCACCGGCACGATCCTGAAATAGAACCACATCGTCTAATTGCTTATACAGTGAAATGGGTTCCTGTGAAAAGTTACCAATAGCGATGGCCATATTGCCGTTATTGTCAATATCGGCTACATCAATACCCATGCCTGCCCTCGCCCTGCCGGTCTCATCATATCCCACGCCGGCCACAATGGCCTTATTGGCAAAGGTGCCATCACCATTGTTGATGTAGAGAAAATTGGGTTGAGTATCATTAGACACGACGATGTCGGGCCAGAGGTCATCGTTGAAATCGGCTATGGCCACGCCCAACGACTTGCCATCGTTGTTCATCACACCGGCTTTCTCTGTGATGTCTTCAAAATATTTACCTCCCATGTTTTTGTATAGCCGACAACTTTCGCCTTCATAAACTTCGGGTGTGGCATAC
>JAOUKJ010000465.1 GCA_029882675.1 Cyclobacteriaceae bacterium | reverse complement strand
GATAAAAGAACATTTTGTGCCTGAATTCAGCGAAACAGACCGGCTAAGGATCTATACGTTGAAAGGTGCTTCTACCACACTCTTGTGGCTGCGCGACAAGGACAACAACTGGAAGACCGAACTGGAGGACGAAGTTGCGCCCGGCCCGGTTGAATTATCTGAGCAGGATCTCCGCGAATTGATGCCCAAAACGTTTTCCCATCTGGAAATATACGATCCCTGGGAAGACCGCCGTTCGGAAAAATATTTACAGGCAGAACTGCCCGGATCAGTGGTGTTTAAGCGGTCGGTGGTGTTGAGGGTAGTGAAGTAGTACGAGGCCCCTCTCAGCCCCTCACACTCGCTTCCGGAATGCGTTTTTGTAAATCGAGAAACTGATCGGTATTTTCCTGGCCTATGGTAAAGCAATCGATAAACTCACTGCCCAATTGGAATTGCAGGCATTCGTCTTTTTTTCCGGTCAGCCTCCCTGCGCCCAGAACCTTCATACCTATTACTCCTTTTCCCTTCGACTTCATCTTTTTCAATACCTCGCGCACAACAGGCATCCCGGCATCCATGCTGGCCCCTTCTGGATTGAACCTGGCCAAATCCACCTGTACCCAGTCGGTGTCGGCGGCCGTTTTCAGCGCCTCCAGGGTGTGGCAGGAGACCCCATGTGCCCTGACCAGGCCGTCTTCCCGCATCTGACTGAGTGTTTCCATGGCCGGCTTTTTGATTTCCGGCCAGTCGGCCTTTTGCATATTGTGAAGGAGCATAATATCGATATAGTCGGTGCCCAACTCTTTACGGAAACGGTCCATATCGGCCTTCATTTCTTTTTCGGTCGTGGCGTGTGTTTTGGTAAGTAAGACGATTTTTTCCCTGGGTACGCGCTTCAGCGCCTCTTTCAGGTGCGGGTGTGAGCCATACTGGTCGGCGGTGTCCCAGAACATCACCCCGTTGTCGTAAGCAAAATGGAGCAAATCGGCCAGTCCTTTTACGCCCAGCTTTCGCGTTTGGTTGGAGCTGCCTCCTGAACCGTTGGTGCCCGTGCCCATGGCCAGCCGGGTCAACTCAATACCCGTATTCCCCAGGGACACAATATCAGTGGCGTATTTCTTTTTATCGCTTACAAACTGATGATAAGGGAAAGGATTGATGGTGATTGCACCGGCAGCAAAGAGTGATTGCTGGAGGAATTTTCTACGTTTCATAATTAAAATATTTAGCTCCTTAATTAATTATCTGGTGATCAATCCATGGGTTTTTTCCATGGCTATGAACAAACGTTGGTTAAAAATACTAGATTCTGGTAATTTTTCATCATGCTTTGAAGGAATTTTAGCTTTTGGGGCTTTCGATTTTAAAAAAAAAGCATGATCCACAAGAGACAGGAGCGTAGGAATAAGCAAAATGGCATAAGGTATCAGGTACAACCTATGGTATGCCCAAAACCACTTCACTATATCACATCCAAAACATCCAATAGCCCGCTTCTGAAATTTTTGCTTACGGGGACTTCGTGCTCACCAATATGCAGATAACTCAGGGCTATAGTTTCTACCTTACTCAGGTTCACAATATAGGATTTGTGGGTTTGAACAAAAGGCCTTCCTTTCAGCTTCTCTTTTAACGTTTTTAATGAGGCATTGCTGATTTTTTTATGGTTATCGTAATAGATATAAGTATATCTGCCATCAGCAGAAATAAATTCTATCTGCGTAATGGGCACGCGATCAATATTCCTTCCGTTTTTTACAAACAGAAATTCATTTAAGTCAGTTGGATTCGCAGGCAGGTTGTTCGAAGGAGGAGGAGTATCGGTCTTAGAAATAGCCGTTCGGACTTTATAGAGGGCCAGCTCTATCACCGTGTTAAGATCAACGGGATTAAAGGGCTTTACGATATACCCCAAAGGCTGTACTTTAATAATCCGGTTGATGGTCTTTTCGTCGTTGTAGGAGGTAAGGAATAAATAGGGAAGGGAAAAATCCCTGTTTAATATTTCTGCAATATGAATTCCGTCAATGTCCCGACCTAAATTGATATCAAGAATGACTAAATCAGGCCGGTTGCTAATGATGCTTTTTTCAGTTGATTCGATGGAATTAGTCATTCCGGTCACTTCATATCCAAATTTCTGCAAAGTATTTGATATGTGTTTTGCAGTAATAATGTTGTCTTCAACAATTAACAGTTTATGCTTTTTCATCGTTATTTAATCAACAGTTTTATAGATAAAATGAGCCAGTTTCACCTCTACAGTGGTCCCTCCATTATTTATAAATTTTATTTCTCCTTCAAGGTCACTCACAAAAGACTGAATCAAATCCAGGCCAAAGGAATCGGTTTTTTTATTTAAGTCGGTTGACATTCCAACACCATTATCTTTCACGGAGAGAACCAGGTCGTGACTAGTCCCTTTCTTTACTTTTAATTCGATGTAACCATTTTCAACGCCCTTAAAAGCATGTTTCAAAACATTGGTGATTAATTCGGTGGTCAAAAGACCAAAGATCACAGCCCGATCAAAGGATGTTTCTATTTCATCAATATCAAGGCGAACTTCAATTTTATCCATCAAATCGTAGGAGTAAATCAGGTTATCACATAGTTCTTCCATATAATGATGAAAGCCAATATTGATCATATCGGTATCGCCACTATAGAGCTTTTGATGTATCAGGGCGATTGACTTTATCCGACTGCTGGCATCATTAAGTACCAGGGAAACGGCCGTGTCCTTTATGGAGGACTCCTGCAAATCGAGCAATCCTACAATCATCTGGAGGTTGTTTTTCACCCGGTGATGAATCTCCTTGATGAGTGATTCAATCTGATCGTTTTTCTTTTGAAGCTCGTGGCTTTTTAACTTGATCACTGAGTTTTTTCTAATGATTATCGCTGTGAAAATGAGTGATAAAATAGTCCCGGCAATCAATATGTAAATAAATATTTGTTGTCTTTTTAAATTGGCAGAGATGATCACATTTTGTTGCTCAGCGATTTTCGCTTCCTTATCTTTATTGTCAAACAGCAGGCTTAAATAATTGTAATTACTGGATAACTTTATATTAGTCTGTTTTTCTTTTATAAAATAAAATAAGGCAGAATCGTACATTTCTTTGTCCAAATAATATTGATAGAGGAGTTCGGCAGATTGTCTTTGCAGTCTGCTGGGTTTGATTTTGTTAGTGAGTGAATACCCGGTAAACAGATAATGAAACAGACTATCTGTCTCGCCCTTTATCTTCTTGGCCAGATAGGCATTTAGGTAGGCTACTGCTTTGTTTTTTAAATTTGAATGCGTGGATTGGAAAACCTGCGAGGAAAGCAGTATGACCGTATCGGGATTTATTTGTGGTTTGAGCAGGTAGTAATCGGCAATATCATTTTTTATTTCATTAGAAATATGAAAGTCCCCGGCCTGATCTGCATATTGTTTGGCTAATGTGTAATAATAAATAATACTATCACGCGTCTCAGGATTATATTGGTAATCATTGCGATAGTTTAATCCCAATTCCATATAACACCGGGCCAGTAAATGATCCGAATCGCCATCCATGTGAAATATCCTTGCTGCAAAATGCAACATTTCTAGGGGGGAATACTCAGTGG
>JAOUKJ010000049.1 GCA_029882675.1 Cyclobacteriaceae bacterium | reverse complement strand
CCATGCGGGAGACTGAGCAGGGAGAATCGTTCATGCATCGGGATCCCACGGAGATGCTGCCTCTCGGATCCTTTTATCTGAATGACAGTTTATTTATAAGGTAGTAAAATCAAAATCTTCGAGAAATTTTGTGGTAAAATCTCCTTTTTTGAACTGTTCGTTTTGCATCAGTTTAATGTGGAATGGAATGGTTGTTTTCACCCCTTCAATTACAAACTCTTCCAGTGCACGTCGCATACGGGTTATGACCTCTTCCCTGGACTGTGCACTGACAATCAGCTTGGCAATCATAGAATCATAGTACGGGGGAATCACATAGCCGGCATATACATGTGTATCTACCCTTACGCCATGGCCACCTGGCAGGTGCAGATGCGATATCTTCCCTGGACTGGGGCGGAAGTTATGCGAAGGATCTTCAGCATTAATACGGCACTCCATGGCATAGAGATTGGGAAAATAATTTTTACCTGAAATTTCAAATCCTGCGGCCACTTTTATTTGTTCTTTAATCAGGTCATAATCCGTCACCTCTTCAGTGATGGGATGCTCTACCTGGATACGTGTGTTCATCTCCATAAAGTAGAAATTTCTGTGTTTATCCACTAGAAACTCCACGGTACCAGCACCTTCATAACCAATGGAGGTGGCGCCTTTAATGGCAGCTTCCCCCATTTTTTCCCGCAGTTCATCGGTCATAAAAGGCGAAGGTGTTTCCTCTACCAGTTTTTGGTGTCGCCTTTGAATGCTACAGTCACGCTCCGAAAGGTGGCAGGCCTTGCCAAATTTATCTCCGATAATCTGTATCTCAATGTGTCGGGGCTCTTCGATAAATTTTTCCAGATACAAATCTGTATTGCCAAAGGCTGCACCAGATTCAGTACGTGCATCGTCCCATGCCTTTTTAAATCCACTTTCATCATTGACGATACGCATCCCTTTTCCACCGCCGCCGGCAGTAGCCTTCAGGATGACGGGGTAGCCCATTTCTTTGGCAAGCACTTTCCCTTCTTCAATGCTGTCGACCAGGCCATCAGAGCCAGGCACCGTTGGTACACCCGCTGCTTTCATGGTAGCTTTGGCCGAGGCCTTATCACCCATTTTGTTGATCATCTCAGCAGAAGCCCCTATAAACTTGATTTCATATTCTTCACATGCCTGTGCAAATTCTGCATTTTCTGACAGAAAGCCATAACCCGGATGTATGGCATCAGCATTGGTGATCTCGGCTGCGGATATGATATTGGGTATATTGAGATATGACAGTTTTCCGGCGGGTTCGCCTATACAAACAGCCTCATCGGCAAAACGTACATGCAGGCTGTTCTCATCGGCCTTGGAATATACGGCTACCGTCCTGATCCCCATTTCTTTACAAGTACGGATGATCCTGAGGGCTATTTCGCCCCTGTTGGCAATTAAAATTTTCTTAAACACTAATTTCTCTTTTATAACTCAACAAACTACTCTAAACCTACGAAGGATCTACCAGAAATAATGGCTGGTCGTATTCTACAGGTGAAGCATTATCAACAAGCATCTTTACGATGGTACCGGAAACATCCGATTCTATTTCATTAAATAACTTCATGGCTTCGACGATACATACTGTCTGTCCTTTTTCGATGCGGTCACCGATATTCACAAAAGGATCAGCATCTGGATTTGAAGAGAGGTAAAAAGTACCAATCATCGGTGACTTAATTTCCACAAGATTAGATGTAGCAGGTTGCTCAGCGGTGGCTCCTTCTGCCGATGGTGAGGGCGCTACTGCTATTGGCTGTGATGGGGCAGCTACCTGGCCTATCACCTGTCCCATATCAGGGTCGCGTTTTACACTGAGTTTCAGTTCTTCAGTTTCTATATTCACCTCATTGAGGCCACTTTTTGAAATAAAATCAATCAGATCTCTTATCTCCTTCGTTTTCATACTATTGGTATTAATGAGTTGCCGCTTAATTTAAACTATTCCTTTACCCGTTCAGTATAAGACTTGTCCCGGGTATCAATTCTAATTTTATCACCTTCATTTACAAAGAGTGGTACATTGATGACTGCACCTGTTTCCAGGGTAGCCGGCTTGGTGGCATTCGTGGCCGTGTCTCCTTTCATACCGGGTTCACTATATGTAATTTCCAGCACAACAAACTGTGGAAGTTCACAACCCAGGGCTGTTTCTGTTTCAGCATGATAGATTACTTCCACTTCCTGCCCCTCTTTCATAAATTCAGGCGCATTGATTTTTTCCTTGTTGAGGGGAATTTGCTCAAAAGTATTACTGTCCATAAAGTGATAACCCAGATCGTCTTTGAATAAAAACTGGTGAGGACGGCGCTCAACACGGGCGGTCACAACTTTAACACCTGAAGTAAACGTGTTTTCAATGACCTTACCAGTGGTAATGCTCTTGAGTTTTGTTCGCACGAAAGCGGGTCCTTTTCCTGGTTTTACATGTTGAAATTCAACGATGGAAAACAAGTCGTGGTTAAACTCTATGCAAAGGCCATTTTTAAAATCGGCAGTTGAAGCCATATGTTATATGTTTAGGGTGTCCAATATACAAACGAAAATGGTTTAGTCAATGAAAGCTTACTTTGTATAGCCCCATTTAAGAAAAATAGCCCCCCAGGTAAAGCCTCCGCCAAAAGCAGCAAGCACCAGGTTATCCCCTTTTTTCAGTTGTTGTTCATAGTCCCAGAGTAACAACGGGATGGTTCCTGCAGTGGTATTTCCGTATTTTTCAATGTTCATCATCACTTTGCTATCGTCCAGCCCCATTCGGCGTGCCGTTGCATCGATGATTCTTTTATTGGCCTGATGTGGCACTAACCATTGTACATCATCAGCGCTGAGATTATTTTTTTCCATAATTTCGGCACTGATATCGGCCATATTGGTCACAGCAAATTTAAAAACAGTAGAACCGTCCTGATAAACAAAATGCTGCCGGGCCTGAACTGTTTCCAGACTGGCCGGATAGCAGCTGCCGCCTCCTTTCATATTGAGGTACTCTCCACCACGTCCATCACTGCGATGAATACTATCCACTACGCCAAGACCTTCTTCATTGGGTTCAAGCAGTACCGCACCTCCTCCATCGCCAAAAATTATGCAGGTAGCCCTGTCGGTATAATCTATGATAGAGGACATTTTGTCAGCACCCACCACAATGATTTTCTTATAGCGACCCGATTCAATCATACTGGCACCGGTCGTCAATGCATAGAGAAAACCCGAACATGCAGCGGCCACATCATAACTAAATGCATTAAAAGCACCCACACCACTGGCTATCAGGTTTGCTGTTGATGGAAAAAACATGTCTGGTGTTACCGTTGCACAAATGATCAGGTCAATCTCTTCGGGATTGGTATTGGTTTTTTCCAACAATCCTTTCACTGCATTGATCCCGATAACAGAGGTTCCCTGTCCTTCACCTTTCAAAATGCGACGTTCTTTTATCCCTGTACGTGAGACAATCCACTCATCATTGGTATCCACCATGGTTTCCAACTCTTGATTGGTCAGTCGATATTCGGGTACAAAGCCATGCACACCGGTAATGCTAGCGGTAATTTTGCCCATACTACAACTTAATTAAAATTTTCTGTTTAAATAAATACAGGGAAGCCAAAGTTAATAAAGCAAAAAAAGCCCTTTCCTTTTTTTAAAAAGAATAGAGCCGGGATCCCTGTCAGGATATTGCGTTTGTCAAATGACAAAGTGCGGTACAATTAAGCCAACACTTCATCTTCCATCACAACCCTTCCTTTATAATACAGTTTACCTTCATGCCAGAAAGCACGATGAGACATGTGAAACTCACCTGTAGTAGGGCATACTACCAGATTTTTTGCAGTAGCTTTATAATGTGTTCTACGTTTGTCTCTACGGGTTTTGGAAATTTTTCTTTTCGGATGCGCCATTTTATTTCTTAAATTTTATTTTAATTTTTTTAATGCCTCCCATCGGGGGTCAATATTTTTGTCATCATTATTAGTATCAGAAGAATAAACCAATTTTTCCTCTTCTGCATCTTCATCCTCAAAACGAGGATGCAACTTTTTCATAGGTAATTCAAGTACAAGGTATTCAAACAGGTATTTACCCATATCTATTTTTAGCAGGTGTTCCGGAATGATCATCATATTATCATCCAGTTCTTCCTCCTGCTCACCATATTTAAAAATCATACTCCGTATTGCTTCGATCGGATGGTTAAAACGCTCCAGACTCCTGTCACAGGTCAGTTCTACCTGACCTTTCAGCTCAAACCTGGCCCGGATCATCCGTTCGGATTTTTCCAAAACCAAATTACAATTAACCTCACCGACTGTTACGGGTGAATTTTCAAATTGCTCAAAGAACCTGTTGCCAGCCTCAAACTGGTAATCATACACCTTATTACTAAGATTATATATTTCGATTATAAAGCTTGATTCACCCGGCTTAGCCATACCCTAATTTTCAGGGTCGCAAAGTTAAGAAGATAATTTTAATAAATACAATGGGTATCAGGTATTATCGTCAATACCTATTAAAGCCTTTCTTCTGTTTCTCCAAATATCGTAGGCCAGAAAGATGGCTTGCCGCATCGAAGTTTCGCTTGCTTCATTCTTTCCTGCGATGGAATAAGCAGTGCCATGATCCGGCGAAGTGCGTATGATGGGCAATCCGGCGGTATAGTTTACCCCTGTATCAAAAGCCAGGGTTTTAAATGGGACAAGCCCCTGATCATGGTACATGGCGAGTACGCCATCATATCCCTTTTGCATATTACCCCCAAAAAAACCGTCAGCAGGGAATGGTCCAAATACCAGTGTTCCCTCTTCGCGAAGTATTTCAATGGCTGGAGAAATTATTTCGGCCTCTTCATTTCCCATCAGTCCATTGTCACCATTGTGTGGATTAAGTCCCAGAACGGCAATTTTAGGTTTTTGCAATCCAAAATCAAGGGTAAGCGACTTAACCATGATGCGGAGTTTATTAACAATTTTCTTACTTGTTATTTTATTGGCCACATCTTTTAGCGCGATATGACTGGTTACTACGCCTATTCGAAGGTCATCACTGACCAGCAACATCAGGCTGTCCGGGCTGTTAAAAGCATCGGTCAGGTATTCGGTATGACCTGGAAAATTGAAATCATCGCTTTGTATATTGTGCTTATTTATCGGGCCTGTGACCAGGGCATCAATATGGCCTTCTTTGAGGTCAATCACTGCTTTTTGGAGGGCAAGCCTGGAAGCGATGGCACCCTGCTCTGTTACTTCCCCGGCTTTTATCTCCAACACCTCATTCCAGCAATTGACCACGTTTACCTTTTGGACAATGGTCTCACCTTTTTGTTTCACCTGCATGTAATTAAACTCATCCTGGTGGTAATTCTTGCGATAATACGATAAGGTTTTTGTTGAACCATATATTACCGGGGTCATGTTGTTCATGATCCGGTTGTCTGACAGGGCCTTAATAATCACTTCCGGACCAATGCCATTGATGTCACCGAGTGTAATCCCTATTCTGGGCACGTGTTTTTGATTTTTACTCATGCTGTGGCAATAAGAAATATAATAATTACTTTTCTTCGCGCAATTTAAATTAATTTAGCGTGATTTGACGAAAATTATGGTAAAACCAAAAAAATACCTGGGTCAGCATTTCCTTACCGACCAGGGTATTGCAAAACAGATCGTTGATTCCCTTACCGGCCATGGCCATTATGAGACACTGGTTGAAATAGGGCCGGGAACAGGTGTGCTCACCCGGCAACTTTGGGAAAAAAGATGGAAATTGCTCCTGGTGGAGGTAGATCGGGAATCGGTCGAATACCTCACAAAGCATTTTGACGTGCAGGAAGGCCAATTACTGAATATGGATTTTCTGAAAATAAATCTAAAAGACCACATACAGGGGCCTTTTGGAGTGATTGGTAATTTTCCATATAATATTTCCAGTCAACTGTTTTTTAAAATGCTGGAAGATAAAAACAACGTAAAGGAGGTCGTCTGTATGTTACAAAAAGAGGTGGCCGAGCGGCTAGCCTCTCCACCGGGAAGTAAAAAATATGGGATACTCAGCGTTCTTCTTCAGGCCTTTTACGATATAGAATATTTGTTTTCAGTAAATCCAGAATCCTTTTTTCCACCCCCAAAAGTTGATTCGGGTGTAATCCGCCTCACAAGAAATCAAACCGCGGCTTTGCCTTGTGATGAAAAGGCCTTTGTCAGAATAGTGAAGCAATCCTTTCAAAACAGGCGAAAAACATTGAGAAATGCATTAAAACCTCTAAATTTGCCAGCCGAAGTTTCAGCAGATAAATTACTTTCGCTAAGAGCTGAACAGTTGAGTGTTGACGATTTTATTAAATTAACCGTATTGGCCGGTCATGGAGGAAATCACACAATTTGAATTATCTAAAGAGTTTCTCGACCGTTTTCGTCAGGCTGTTGCAGATAAAGACCAGGCATTTATCGCTTCCTCGCTTGAGAGCGTAAATACGGTTGACATCAGTGCTCTGCTTGAAGAGTTTAATGCAGATGAATCAAAGTTTGTGTTGAGTTTGCTGGGCAATGAAATTACCGCTGATGTTGTAAGTAACCTCGATGAAGACACAAGAACCCGTTTTTTAAAGCTGTTTGAGCCATCGGAAGTCGCCGAGGTAGTCAAAGACCTCGATTCTGATGACGCTGCTGACATTCTGGGTGAATTATCCATACAGAAACGTGAAGAGGTCATTAACCTGATCGATGATCAGGAAACCGAGTCAAACATCCTTGAACTTCTACACTATGAAGAGGATGTGGCCGGCGGACTTATGGCTAAGGAGCTGATCAAAGCCAACTTCAACTGGACCATTATTCAAACCATTGATGAGATTAGGCGCCAGGCTGAAAAGGTGGAAAAAATTTATTCAGTATATGTTGTTGACGACAATGGTAAACTTTTGGGACGGGTATCACTGAAGAAAATACTGCTGACAAACGATAAAACAAAAATAGGGGATATCTATGATGCCGATATTGTTTCGGTTGACACCTTTACCGAAGAAGAGGAAGTGGCTTCTATCATGAGAAAATATGATCTGGATGCCGTCCCCGTCGTAAACACACAGGGAAAGCTTGTTGGGCGAATTACCGTTGACGACATTCTGGACGTCATCACTGAAATGGCTGAAGAAGAGCGCCAACTGATGTCAGGTATTGCGGAAGATGTAGAGGAAGACGATAGTATATGGATACTTACCCGGGCCCGCTTGCCCTGGCTGATCATCGGAGTGGCAGGGGGGTTGCTCAGTGCCGAATTTATGGGTTTGTTCGAAGAAGACATTATGAATGGAGCCTGGATTGCTCTTTTTCTGCCCCTAATACAGGCAACCGGAGGGAATGTAGGTATTCAGTCCTCATCCATTGTCGTACAAAGTCTGGCCAATCCCTCTGCTTTTGAAGAAGGTTTATGGAAAAGGTTGCTTAAAGTGTTTTTGGTGGCCCTGCTCAATGCCCTGGTACTCAGCATTCTGGTCTTTGGTGCATCCAATTTAATGGGTTTTAGTTTAGAGCAATGTTTTGTCATCTCTCTGGCCCTTTTCAGCGTGGTGGTACTGGCTTCATTTGTAGGCACTATAACCCCACTTATCCTGAACAAAGTGGGCTTTAATCCAGCATTGGCTTCAGGCCCTTTTATCACGACGCTGAATGATATTTTAGGCCTGGCCATTTATTTTTATATTATACATCTTTTGATAAATAATTTTTAGGTGATGAAGTGTCTGATTGTTGATAAAATGGAGCCTTCATTACTGGAAGGGCTCGCTGGATGCGGAATCACTCCTGTATATCTGCCTGATCTTGACCGGCAGGGGATCATTGACAAAATCAAGGACGTTGAAGGACTCATCATCAGAAGTAAAACAAGGGTTGATAAAGAAGTTATTGACGTGGCTAGATCGTTAAGATTTGTAGCCCGGGCAGGGGCAGGTACTGATAATATCGATGATCGTGAGTTAGCGGCCCGTAATATTGCTTTGCTTAATGCGGCTGAAGCCAACCGCGATGCTCTGGGAGAGCATACCATCGGCCTCATCCTTGCTTTGCTCAATAATATAGTCAGGGCCAATAATCAGATAAAGGAAGGTCAGTGGTTGAGGGAAGCTAACCGGGGCCATGAACTTAGCGAGCTGACTGTAGGTATTATTGGTTATGGAAATATGGGATCGGCCGTTGCCGAACGTCTTCAGATATTCGGTTGCCCTATTATTACTTACGACAAATACAAAGAAAATATCACGAATGCATTTGTGAAACAAGTGAGCCTGGAGCAGCTGAAGGACGAGGCAGATATTCTTTCATTGCACGTGCCTCTTACCCCTGAAACAAAAGATTACATCAATGAATCTTTTCTATCTTCGTTCAGAAAAAATATTTATGTAATCAACACGGCAAGGGGTGAAATTTTGGATACAAAAGCACTTGTGAAAGCTTTGCGTGAAGGAAAAGTGATTGGCGCTGCCCTGGACGTGCTTGATAATGAAAACTTCAATAACCTGACAACAGGCCAACAAGCGGCCCTTCAGGCCCTTCAGGCTTCGGAGAACGTAATTCTTACCCCGCATGTGGGGGGATGGAGTTTCAGGTCATATAGAAGGATAAATGAAGTCCTGATTCAAAAAATTGATAAGATGATTAATACAAAAGCATAGGTTTTATTACATCCAAAATATAAGTTGTTAAACCGGTTTTTGGTTTTTTACTTATTTTATCTGCAAATTGACAAGCTATTAGGTAGAAGGAATGATCAAAAAGAGTTTAGGCAAAATAAGAGTTTACTTCGAGAATGTTATCGAACAGCCGATACTTACCTCATTCTATGTATTAATAGGAATGGCTATCATTGTCCTTTCATTAAGCATGAAGTACTACCTTACCGATTTTGATTCTTTTTGGTCACAGGTAATGGCAGAAGCCCACGGTATGCTTTTTGATATTGCCATCATCGGTATGCTCATTTTCTGGTTGAATAAAAGTGGGGAAATGCGTCAGCGTATCCGCATGTACAAAGATGAGATCGATGATTTCCGCCTGTGGGAATCGGAAGAAGCGGCCTTTCGTACGGTGGGTAACATCAAAAGACTCAACAGACATGAAATACATGAGATCAATCTGGTGAATTCCTATCTGGCAAGAACCAACCTCAATTATGTAAACCTGGAAGGATCCAACCTGAACAGCGCCAATATTTCCAATGCTTTTCTCATTGAGACCAACCTGGGTAATACCCGGCTAAACCAAACCAACCTGGAAAATTCCAACCTCAATCAGGCCAATCTCCAGGGCGCCTATGCCAGTGGAGCCAATTTCAAGGATTCTTACCTGATTAAAGCCAATCTCGAAAATGCCTTCCTGATTAAAACCAACTTTAAAAACGCTTTTTTGATGGAATCAAATATGCAGAATTGTTACCTCACGGGTGCTGATTTTGAAAACACTTCCCTTTATAAGGCCGATTTGCGCGGAGTAAAAGGGATTACCATTGAACAACTAAAAAAGGCCAAAACGCTTTATCTGGCACAGTTTGATCCGGAAATAATGATCCAAATAAAAAAGGAAGCGCCCGAACTTGTAGGCAAGTAAGTTTGACCTGAACTGATATTTCATTAATTTTGTAATTATTATCAACGGTTTCCCCTATTACGAGGCCGTTATTTTATTTTATACCAAAGAAAAAAACGAGGACTATGGCAGTTTCATATTATTCCAAAGAGGGTTATGAAAAACTTAAGAACGAGCTCAATCATTTGAAAACAAAAGGAAGAACAGATATTGCCCGGCAAATTGCAGAAGCCAGAGACAAAGGCGATCTGAGTGAAAATGCAGAATATGATGCGGCCAAAGACGCCCAGGGTCATCTGGAAGCAAAAATTGCTCAATTGGAAGGTGTTTTTAGTGATGCCCGCATTCTGGATGAGTCTTCCATTGATATTTCCAAAGTTTCCATCCTCTCCAGCGTGAAAATAAAAAATGCCAATAATGGCAAGGAATTCACCTACAAGCTTGTTTCAGAAGAAGAAGCAGACCTGAAAGCAAAAAAGATAAGCAGCACTTCGCCTATCGGAAAAGGATTGCTTGGAAAAAAAGTGGGCGAAAAAGCAAAAATCATTACGCCTGGTGGTGAAATAGAGTTTGAAATTCTCGATATTAGCATAGACATTTAATGTTTTTTCTGCTATGGCATCCATATTTACAAAAATCATCAACAGGGAAATTCCCGGACATATTGTCGCTGAGAACGAGGACTTCCTGGCTTTCCTCGACATTAATCCATTGGTAAAAGGACATTGCCTGGTCGTCACTAAAAGACCGGTTGATTATATCTTCCATCTTGAAGATGATGAATTGGCTAAGCTGCATGTATTTTCCAAAAAAGTAGCCCTTGCCATTGAAAGGGTGGTTCCCTGTCTGCGTATCGGTGTAGCAGTAATCGGGTTGGAAGTACCGCATGTACATGTACATCTGGTACCCCTCAACGACATGGACGACATCAACTTCAGCCGGCCCAAACTCACTCCTTCTCAGGAAGAATTAGCTGATACAGCCGCTAAAATCAGTCAACAGGTATTATTGTAAATTTTTTAAAAAGGCGATATCCACATTGAGCGGATATTTCATAAGGTATTGCAGGCCATCTTTTACAGACATCCCTTCAAACAAAACCCGGTGAAGTGTCTGGGTGATCAGCGCTTTTACCTTATACTGCCTGGCCAGTTTATGTACAATTTTAACGGTATTTACCCCTTCTGCCACTTCATCCATTGAGGAGATGATATCCTCCAGAGGCTCACCTTTTGCCAACCTGAAACCTACCGTGAAATTTCGGCTCAGACTACTGTTGCAGGTGGTCACCAGATCACCTACCCCTGCCAGTCCTAAAAACGATTCTGTCTTTCCCCCCAGGGCCCTGCCCAGATATATGGTCTCGATCATACCCCGGCTTATAAGCAGGCCTTTTGCATTTTCACCTAATCCCAGCCCGCTTAATGCCCCAGCCGCTATAGCAATGATATTCTTGAGGACGCCCGCCAGCTCAATGCCTATTAAATCTGAATTTCCATATACCTGAAAACGGTCATTTCTCAAATACTTCTGTCCCAGTTCAATGACTTCGTTAAAATGGCTGGCAATAACTGTAGCGGCCGGTTGGTGATCTGTCAATTCCCTGGCCAGATTCGGCCCGGCCAAACATCCTACACGGATAACTACACTCTCATCGCGTATCACCTCACTCATGGTGCGGACGTTGTCGCGGGTCAGAATTTTGGAACTATCTGTACTATTTCCATCTGCAGTAGAGATATCAAGCCCCTTTGTACCATGTATAAGTATGTGGTATGGACGTAGGTACGGGGCTAATTGCTTCATCACTTCCCTGAAAGCTGAAGATGGAATAACCGGAAAAAGTATTTCACACTGGGATGCAATATAACTGAGGTCGCTTGTACCCGTGATATTTGGATGGATTGCAGCGTCTTTATGCCACCGTGTATTATTTATTTTTTCTACCAAATCAACATTTCTGGCATATAAAATAACCTCTTCCTTTTGAGCGAGTATATTGGCTACCGCAGTACCAAAACTTCCGGCACCTATAACACCTATTTTTTTCTTTTGAGAAGCTTTAGAGCTCATACCCATCCATGCGGTTATGGTAATAATACAACGTTGTAAGACTTTTGGTTAGGATCAAGTCTTTTTGAAGGAATAAAGGCTTGTTCACATGATACTGTCCCAGATTGTCGAGACCTAAACGTATTATTTCATCGGGTTCAGCAAACATATGCTCAGCCATGTCCAATTTGCCCTGATTTTTCAACGTGATAACTTTTTGCCGGGTCTTTTCAAATTCCTCAACAAATACATGATAGGGTATATTCAGGTCATCTTCAGGCAGGCGTAAAAAATTATACAAATCGAGCTGAGGAAACTTCGACCGCCAATACCTGAAGGCCACAAAGGCCACAAGGTGACTGGCAAAAACCCGGTTGATCCGCTTATATTCGCTGATAATCCGGTCACAAAGCATGCGGGTATATTCTTCTTCCCGTTGTTGGTCTTCAGTGATTTCCCCCTGTGTGGTAAAGTAATCAGCTATCTGTAAAATGTTATTGTTTTTATCAAGGCTTTCTCCTTTCTCATTCACATAATTTCCAACGATATCCAGTGGTCGACCAAGTGAAACGGATATATTGGAGTTTTTTGTAAAAAAGGACAATAGAAATTTCACGATCCGGTATGAAGTGGAGTATTCATCCTGCTCTTTATAAAACCGTTCCTGACCTGTTTTCCGGAGGTAGTCATTGATCAGTGTAGGTGCCTCCAGCACAAAATGATAGTTGATAACCACCGGTACTATAAAAATTTTTCTATCCTGAGGGCCCTTGTCCAGCAACAAAGAACGTTGGGCTTCAATAGTGGTGCCCAGCAGGCCTCTTTTTAGCGTTTTTTCTACATGACCTGAACGGCTTCGCGTTCCCCCGGGAAAAAATAAACTATGGGCCCCTTTTATGAGTGCCCGGTGCGAATACATTTTTAAGGTTTCCAGATATAACAGGTTTTTCTTTCGGCGGTCTACCTTATATGCGCCTACACTATTCATAAAGTAAGCAAATATTTTAATATTAAATAAGTTCAACCCCGCCCCGTAGATAAATGGGGGCAATCCAAGCACATGAATGATCCAACCGATTAAAACACTATCCAGATTGCTAAAATGAGTAGGTACCATGACCAGGGTTCCTTTTTTTCCGAGCTTTCTAATGTGTTCCATCTCACCGAACAATTGTATCTTGTCCGTCAGGTAATAGTCAGATTTGAAAATAGCAAATATACCCCCCACACGAGAGGCATTGAGCAACCTGCGGAGACCGAATTTTACCATACTACGGACAAACCTGTATTTATTGGGCTTGAAATTTCCTGCTACTTCATTGGCATAGCGCGTGATAATGAGCCTTAATAAGTCTTCTACACTGACTGCATTTTCTTTGTTGGTGGAAATGTCAAGGAGTTTTGCTTTAATGTCATTCCAGAATGCGAGATCGTCTGGTGGATCTACACGCCATGGATTGCCACGAATTCTCATCTTCTCACGGTAGTGTATTACTTCCAACTCTTCCAGGAGTTCTTTTTTACTGGGTCGAAGTTGCTTAATGCGTTTAATACTCTCTTCTACAACCTCCTCAATAAACTCCTTCCGGTGTTTGCTCAGTTGCACCACCGGCCAATACTTCGACCGTTTTATAATCGGTTTATAATGACCTTTCCCTACCTTTTTCTTCGTTTTTTCAGCCTGTTGACCCATATACTATTATTCACCTGTGCCCAAATATAATGGAAAAAAATGGGAGTAATATTGACTATTGTATGTTTAGGAAAAAGTTGCCCCATTAATGCGCAATGGGCTTAAGCAAATCGATCGGGATGTCTGAAAAAATATAAGGGCGGATAGTACCCGATTGCGTCGAAAGGAAGCTGATCCTCAGGCCATTTCCCAACGGGTCTGTGATTTGCAATAATTCTTTAACACCTAATTCCGGCGGAATGTTGTTCCGGGTTAAAAGCAATGCACCATCTTTGGGCACCCGGTAAACCCCTTCTTTCCTTGCCATTTCCCATGCTTTACGGTCGGGCAACAGAAAAAAATAATTTTCCAGATTGCCGGCCAGGGCCACTTCATTTACAAAAGAGGTATACTTTTTCAGAAAGGGATTGACGTGCATCAGGAAAAAATCAAATTCCTTGACCGGCGTGGTTACGGTAAGGGTGTCCATGCCGGCAAGTCCGAAGTACACGGCCAGCAAACCAAAAAAAGCGAGGGTGATCATCAGCCAAATATTACCCACACCATTAAAACCGGCCACCATAAGCAATGGGGCCGCAATGCCACCTACAAGCGCAGGAAACAAAAGCACCTTGTGCTTCACATCCAGTGCCCTGACGTTTTCCATCTCATAAAAATGCTCCCGGTTCCTGTGGGTAATGTACAGCCTCGAAGAGGTGATATAACAGATGTTGCGCTCATCGCCGGGCGTTTGTGTATAGCTCCAGGCCAGTGATTGTTTTTTTCCCATTGGCAAAAGTAGGACATGATATTTTCCGGCACAAGAGAATCCCGTTTTGTCAGGCCCCCGCCGTTTGTGTCAGTTGTTTAATCAATAAGTGGTTTAATTCCCCGAACCTCTGAGTCAGAA
>JAOUKJ010000464.1 GCA_029882675.1 Cyclobacteriaceae bacterium | reverse complement strand
TACGGGCAATTTGCTGATTTCGATTTCTCCGCCTGTTTCTTCCAGCAATTCCGACAAACAGTTAAGGTGGCCACCAGCACCGTGATCATGAATGGAAATAATGGGATTGTTTTCATCTTCCTGCATGGCCCGGATGGCGTTCATTACCCTTTTTTGCATTTCGGGATTCGAGCGTTGCACGGCGTTGAGTTCTATGGTGTTGCCATATTCGCCTGTAGCCACTGACGATACCGCACCCCCTCCCATACCTATCCGGTAGTTGTCACCTCCCAGCACAACCACTTTATCACCTTTTTTCACCTGTCCTTTTATTGTGTCACGACTATTGGCAAAACCAATACCTCCGGCAAGCATGATGACTTTATCATAGCCATATTGGCTGGATCCTTTCAGGTGCTCGAAAGTTAATACACTGCCGGCAATGAGCGGTTGTCCGAATTTATTGCCAAAGTCGCTGGCTCCGTCAGAGGCCTTTATCAAAATATCAATAGGGCTCTGGTATAGCCATTTACGGGCCGGGATGTCCTTTTCCCATGGCCGGTCTTTTTCCAAGCGTGTATAGGATGTCATGTACACGGCCGTTCCGGCCAGGGGGAGACTGCCCTGACCGCCCGCAAGCCGGTCACGGATTTCTCCTCCCGAACCTGTGGCTGCGCCATTGAAAGGCTCCACAGTGGTGGGGAAATTATGTGTTTCCGCTTTTAAAGACAGGATGCTGTCAATATCACGAATCTGGAAATAGTCCGGCCTGTCCTGTGCTTTTGGGGCAAATTGTTCGATTTTGGGCCCTGATACAAAGGCGACGTTATCTTTGTAGGCTGAGACAACTTTGTTGGGGTGCTCCAGCGTGGTTTTTTTTATCCATTGAAAAAGTGAATGTTCCTGTTCCTGACCATCAATGATAAAAGTACCATTAAATATTTTGTGGCGGCAATGTTCGGAATTGACCTGACTAAAACCAAAGACCTCACCATCAGTAAGTTTTCGTCCCAGTTGTGCACTTACACCTTCAAGGTACGTTACCTCTTCATCACTCAACGCCAACCCCTCGACCTCATTATAGGACGCAATATCCTCAATGGCAAGAATGGGCTCAGGTAGCCTTTCTATTGCGAATATTTTCTGATCAAGTTGAGGATATTTCACCTGTAACATCGGATCAAAAGCGGCCTGTTCATCGGTGAGATGGAACTCTTCAATACGCACAATGCCTTCAATACCCATATTTCGGGTTATTTCAACCGCATTGGTAGACCAGGGAGTGATCATTTCCCTGCGTGGACCAATAAAGGGTCCCGTCAATTCTTTTTCATCCAGCAAGCGGGCATTTCCAAATAGCCAGGTGAGCTTTTCAATATCATTTTCATGGAAAGGGGCTGAAGCTTCTATAGCGTAGGTCCGATCCGGAGCGGGTTGAAAAAAACTGATCATTTATCTGTGGTTGACTTTCTGTTTTTTGAAATGCAAAAGTATTAAATACGGTGGCAATTTCAGCATGTATTTTGGAGAATAATCAGGATGTTACATACGGTCGTCATACAGTGGGACGGAAGAGGGCGGTGTATACACACGTAATGCCCGCATTGCTTTTGTGCGCCGGGTTATTAAAATTCTTTCTACCTTTGTGAAACTTTTTTTACCGCAAACGTATTATTTATCATTGTGTTATTAGCTGGGAGAATTTATTGAATAGATGACTTTTATATTAGTTTTTGCGGTTCTTTTTCTGATGGATTATTATGTCTATCAGCCTTTTCGTTCAATTTTAAAAAACAAAACACATGGTCTGCAGAAGGGGCTGAAGATCGCTTATTGGTCGCTGCCCGTACTTGTAGTGGTGGGAGCCATTGTATACCCCATGGTCAATGATTGGGATCTGTCCAGGTATTTGCGTTATTCTTTAATGACCGTATTTCTGTTTAACTATGCTCCAAAACTGTTTGTGAGTATTTTTTTACTTATTCATGATTTTATCGGACTAATGTCCTGGGTAGTGAAGAATCTGCATAGCCGGGCTGAACATAGGTCAAATGTAAAAAACGGCCTTACCCGTAGTGAATTTATTTCAAAGGCAGCGCTTATATCTGCAACTGCCCCTATTGCCCTGCTGGGATTTGGAATAGTAAAAGGAGCACATGATTACCGGGTGATAAGGCGGAGGATTGTCCTTCCTGATTTACCCAAATCCTTTGATGGAATAAAAATCGGACATCTTTCGGATATCCATACCGGGAGTTTTTTTAATCGCATGGCCGTAAAGGGGGGTATCGATCTTTTTATGGCAGAAAAGCCTGATGTGATTTTTTTTACCGGAGATCTGGTAAATAACGCAACCAGTGAAGTAAATGAGTATATCGACTTATTTGCCGGATTAAAGGCCCCACTTGGGATTTTTAGTGTAACGGGAAACCACGACTATGGAGATTATTCCCGCTGGCCAAATCAGGAGGCAAAAGACCGCAATTTCAAGGATTTGATGAAGGCCCATGAATTGATGGGCTTTGATTTACTGATGAATGAAAACCGAAAAATAGAATTAGGAGGGGAGCGTTTAGGTATTATTGGGATAGAAAACTGGGGAGCCGGTCGTTTTCAAAAATACGGTGACCTGGACAAGGCCTATAAGGGATCTGAGGAGGCTCCGGTGAAGTTGTTACTATCGCATGATCCCAGTCATTGGGATGCACAAGTGAGGCCAAAACACCCCGACATCGATGTGATGTTTGCAGGCCATACCCATGGTTTTCAGTTTGGTGTTGAAATAGGTGATTTTAAATGGAGCCCGGCACAATACCTTTATAAACAGTGGGCCGATATGTATCAGCAGGACAGCCAGTACCTGTATGTCAATAGGGGCTTTGGTTTTATCGGTTACCCGGGAAGGATTGGCATTGCACCTGAATTAACGATTATTGAACTTTCAAGACAGGACAGTGTTATTTAAGGAATGAAGTAAAAAACAAACCATTGGTCTTTTAAAAGTAAAAAGGGTTATGTGGGTTTGAATTAGTATTTTCCGATCCCAATGTTTACCTTTTTGGAGTAAAAATAATATATTGTCATAATTTTTTGTAGTAATTGCTAGTTATGAATATGTTGAAGCAATTAATCATAGTCATACTGGGTATTGTGATCTCCCATTTGGCCCAGGCCCAAAAAGTAAAAGTTGCTTGCCTGAGTGATGAATTTTCTTTGGGTTCGGCATTTAATAATAAGGAAAACCAGACATGGCCTGTACAGCTGGGTTATATGTTGGGTAGCTCATATGAATTGAACAATTTTAGTTATTCACAGGCCACGCTGACAGATGGTGCGGATTGTTACTTAAATTCTTCTTCCTTTCAAAGCGCATTGACCTTTTCACCTGATATTGTACTGATAAACCTGGGTCTGAATGACGCACGTGCGATGGTACAAGGCAAGTCTGTCCATTTGGAGAAAAATTATGAAACCATTATAAGAAAACTGTTAGAAGCCAATGATTTGGTCAGAGTAGTCCTGATCAGGCCATCAGGTATTGGTGATGAGGCAGTGGATGCAGTGTTAAAAGAAAAAATCATACCGGTCATTGAAGGGCTTGCCTTTTTATTAAAAGTGGAGATTATTGATGTGTATAGCA
>JAOUKJ010000463.1 GCA_029882675.1 Cyclobacteriaceae bacterium | reverse complement strand
GATCCTTAAACTATCAATGACGTTTGTTTCACCCAAACCAAAATGCAATACAGGTTCAACCGAGGATAGATAGCCACGTGATGGGGTCATATAAAGATATTGCTTTTTATCACCATAATTCAGATATACCCTGGCACCAATTCCCTGTCTGTTTTTTTCAGGCCCATGAAGGGCCACGCGCAAAAAAGCAGGAACGGCGTTTGCCTCTTTACCCTCATTTAGTTTATTCCGATAAATAAAAGGTTCTTCATCTATATTATTGATCACATAATCCAGGTCGCCATCGTTGTCCAGGTCTGCATAGGCAGCACCATTGGAGTAGGAAGGCCGGTTCATTCCCCAATCTTCGGTTGTATTTTCAAAAGTAAGGTTCCCTTTATTTCTGAACATGTAATTGCTTAATTTCACACCCTCAATGGCATACAGCGCCTCAATTTTTTGTTTTCTGTTCTCCCCGGCATTTCCGAAAGTGGAAAGGTTTTGGCTGTACATGATAAAGTCGAGGTTGGTAATATTCTGCCGGTATCCGTTACTTACAAAAGCGTCTTTATAGCCATCATTGTCATAATCGGCAAAAAGCAGCGACCAGCTCCAATCGGTAGCCTGAATTCCCGCCAGCTGCCCTATTTCACTAAACGTACCATTCCCATTGTTAAGTTGTAATGTATTCCGGATATACTGGGGTTGATAGCCATAATGGAGTCGCATGAGAAAAACATCATAGCTGCTACCCATTGTCGTGAGTTTCCGTTGTTTATTGTCCTCAGGCAGCATATCCAGCTCACCAATATCCAACAATCCGTCGTTATTGATATCGGCCAGGTCACAGCCCATGCCATTATGTGTCTGGTGCTTCAGGTATTCAAAGGCTTTGTCGGTAAAGGTGCCATCGCCATTATTGACCCAGATCAGGTCATTTGTCAAAAAATCATTGGAAACATACACATCCGGCCAACCGTCTTCATTGATATCACAAGTCTGTACGCCCAGGCCAAAACCTTCAATAAGTATGCCTGCCTGAGCAGACACATCTGTAAAGGTGTTGTCACCGTTGTTTCTAAACAATTTATCGGTCGTGATGGCCTTGCCATTTTTCATTACTTCGCGGGGGGTATTCCTGTTGAAGCGCACCAGGCCATTTTCCAACAGGTACATATCGAGGTCACCATCCTTATCATAATCCAGAAAAGTAGCCTGTATGCTATAGCCCATATCATCGAGCCCATAACTGGCCGCACTTTCTGTAAAGGTATTGTCTTTATTATTGATAAACAGGCGATTTTTTTTCACCTCCTCCGGCTGATTGCGGTGTCCGCTCATACACACATATATATCCAGAAAACCGTCCTGATTGATATCCACCATGGATACACCGTTGGCCCAGTTTACCGTGCCCACGCCGGCCTGGTCAGTGATGTCCTCAAATTCCCAATCGCCTTTATTGAGGTACAACCGGCTACTGACCATGTTGCCTGTCAGGTAAATATCTGTCAGGCCGTCGTTATTAATATCGCCCAGGCCCACTCCTCCCCCATCGTATTTGTATTCAAAGTCAAGCACGGTGAGCGAGTCATCATCCAGCACCAGGTTGTTGCTAAAATAAATACCTGTATCATCAGGGCTTACGAGTTCAAATAATTTACCGGTATTGTTATTCCCACAACCCCACAACAAAAGCAGGACAAGATGTCCTGCAAAAAATCTATTAAACATACTTATTATTTAAATATCAGCGGCTATCAAAAATCCCCTTTATTATTGCGTCTCAGGCCACAAAAATAAAGAAAAAACTTGACAAGTCTCATCAACTCCACAGTCTGTCCCACGAACGCATTTCATCCCATTCCTTTGTCGGTTTAAAATATCCTGACTTCGGATGCAGGTGTTCTTTTATGACTTCTTCATTGGGTTCAACGCCCAGGCCGGGTTTATCGGGAACCATCGCAAAACCATCTTTCACCATATCGAAGTCTTTTATGACCAGATCTTCCCACCAGGGTATATCGACGGAATGGTGCTCCAGGGCCACGAAATTTTGTGTTGCGGCTGCACAGTGAACGTTCGCCATAAAAGAGAAGGGTGTTCCGGCAAAATGCATAGCCATGGCTACCCCTTTCTCTTCGGCATAATCCCCTATTTTCTTTGTTTCAAGAATACCGCCGGCAGAGGCCAAATCGGGCTGAATCATATCCACTGCCCTGCTGTCGACCAATTTAATAAACTCTTCTTTCAGGTAGATGTCTTCTCCCGTCAAGGTAGGCGTATTGATATTTGCTGTAATCTCCCGCCACATTTCCGTATATTTCCAGGGGAGCATATCTTCAAGCCATGCCAGGTTATATTTCTCGATCACATTACCCAGGCGAATAGCGTCATTTACACTAAAGTGTCCAAAATGATCGGCGGCCAGCGGTATTTCATAACCCACGGTATCACGCACAGCAGAAACATACTCAGCCAGCCTTTCCAGGCCTTTATCGGTAATCTGTACCCGGGTAAAGGGGTGTTCGGTAAACCCATAGGACATGCCATCCAAACTCCATTGCTTTCCAATATCCCAGAAGTTGGAATTCACTACCGTATCCTTTACCCCTTTCAGCATTTCAATACCAAAATCCATTTTCAGAAAAGTAAAGCCTTTGTCCACTCTTTCCTTCATTCTTTTGCCATAAACTATGGGATCGTCAGAGCCAACAGTATCACAATATAGTCTTACCTTATCGCGGTACTTCCCACCGAGCAATTGATATACCGGCACATTATAGGCTTTACCTGCCAAATCCCAGAGGGCCATCTCCACACCACTGACTCCCCCTGCCTGACGTCCATGAAAACCAAACTGTTTTATTTTCTTAAACAGACGCTCCACATTACAGGGATTTTCACCCAATAATCTACTTTTTAAAAACAAAGCATAACGCTCACTGCCTCCATCCCGCACTTCGCCATAGCCGGAAATACCCTGATTGGTATCAATACGTATGATCGGGCAACGCATGGGTGCCTTATCGACCTCAGCGATGCGCAAATCAGTAATTTTCAAATCAGTTGGGGCCGAATAGCGGTTGACCTTCTGCGTTGCATAAGCCACATCATCCGCAGCGGAGGAGAACATAAATCCCAATGAAAGGCCACCTAAGGCTGCCTTTTTAAAAAAATCCCGTCGTTCACCTGCCGGCTCAGCCATATGTGCTTTTCTATTGTCTGTCTTTTCCATAGTCGAGTATTTTTAATTCAGTGTTTTCGGTTCGTTTATGTGCTACAATTAAATCCTTACTCCAACCAGTTGAGGGCATTGAACAATGCCCGGGCCGTATGATAGGATGTCTTCCAGATATGTGCTTTCTTTTCCCTATTGGCTTCGGGGTGGGCATCCAAACCCGCTGAATACCAGCCTCCATGCGCATGGTCAATAAAATATTGGTCTACGTAATCCCACTGCTTGTAAAAATACTCCCGGTAATATTCATTGGGATAATGGTTGGAGAACAGCAGAAGTGCGTTCATAGCTTCCGATTGTGGCCACCAGTCCTTTCCGGGCAGCACGATCTCTATCTCCTCGCTCCCTTTGAAATAATAGCCCCCATTAAACAACCCTCCATTTTTCTCATCCCATCCCGTTTTTATGGAGTGA
>JAOUKJ010000462.1 GCA_029882675.1 Cyclobacteriaceae bacterium | reverse complement strand
AGTTCGTTTTTAGCTTGATGAGTGAGGAAACCAGTGAATAAAAATGCCCCCGGTTGTTGCTGTCATAATATTCCCATTTTGTAGGTTTTATGCTGAGCCTTCCGCCCAAATCGATAGAAACATCATAGCCCAGTTCACCAAATTGCCATAGCATTTTTGGCCCGGGAATGGTATAGAACAATGCCGCCAGGGCCCTGCTCCGTTGAAGGACTGTAATGCTGTCCCTGACGTTGTAATCACCTAAAGACGACCCCCATTGATATGCTTTGTACATCAACCTTTCCTCATCATGGCTTTCCATATAGGTGATCAGGCCGGGTGTTGGCCAGCCACGGTTACCATAATATGCCCAACGGATGTCTGACTGTTCGGTATAACCCATGAGGTTTTGCCCAAAGTTGTGGTTCATGTTGCCCCAGAGTAACATGCCGTGTGTAGCCAGTTCCAGTTCTTCCGTATTGTCAGCAAAATGCTCAAGTATGACGTATGCATTTGGATGATGTGACCATATTTTATCAGCCATACGTTTGAGTAAGGCCACGCGGCTGGCATCGTACTGGCTCCAGTAGTCTACATTACCCCCGCTTTTGGTCTGTGTGAATCCTTTGGAGAGATCGAACCGAAAGCCATCCACATGATATTCGTTGAGCCAGTATTGGGCTACCGTGTCAAGGTAAGCCTGAGTATAGGCACTTTGGTGGTTGAAGTCATAGAAGACATTGTAGGGGTGGGTGGCGTCAGTGTTAAACCAGGGATTCCCGGCCTTTGGCTTCATCATGTTGAAATCAAAATCCATAAGCAGGTACGGGCCGGGGATGTCCTGATGGTTCAGGGCAATGTCCAGAATTACGGCTATACCCTGTTGATGGGCAGCATCAATAAATTCTTTTAATTTAATTTTTGTTCCGTAAAACTTGTCAGGGGCAAACATAAAAGTCGGATTATATCCCCAGCTTTCATTGCCGTTGAACTCCATAATGGGCATAAGTTGGATTGCATTTATACCCAGGTTTTTAAAATAGGAGAGGGTATCAATCAGGTTTTGATAATTCTGCTCTCCCGGTCCGAAAAAGTCGCGGAGGAGAAGTTCGTAAATAACCAGATTGCTTTTTTGGGGTGGCGTGTATTGGCCCACTTTCCAGGGATAGGTATTTTGGCCGGTTTGCAATACGGCTACCCTGTTGTAATACCAAGCGGAACGCCGGGCCCCGGTAGGGTAGGCCTTTAATCCGGGGTAGGTCGAGGCCGGAATATATTTGTCGTCCGGATCGAGTATTTTGTCGGCAAAGGGGTCAGCTATAAATACCTGTTCATCGATCAGGTATTGGAAGCCATACTCCATGCCTGGAGTGAGTCCGGTGATTTCCATCCAGAAATGCTCGCCGTCTTTTTTCATTTGCCATGTGGGATCAATGGTCCAGTTGTTGAAATCGCCGGTGACATATGCTGAAGTATTTTTCGGCGCCCATAAGGACAGGGTTGCGATGGTTTGGTCACTGCTGTAATTGATGCCATCTATGATGCCCGGAGGGCGTTTGGCAAGTGCCGGGGCTTCCCTTACAATCAGGGTGATGCTGTCCGTGTCCGTTTCGGTTGCTGTGGTTGCTGAGGCTATTATTGTGCTACTTCCCGATAAGCCGGCAATGAAACTTGTGACCAAACTGTCGGTGTTTGTTGCAGTGGCTAGCGTGGTGCCACCCGAGGTGAGGGAAAGGCTGGCAGCTTCAGAGGCTTTGATGACCAAAGCTATGGTGTCTGAGGGATTCACAAACACGGGATCCACGGCGGGCGTCGTAAACCTCACGATCAGGCGACCCGGATTCAGGTCTACGAAGATATCCTGATTAGCATCATTTTTCCCTTCTTTACACGGAGTGCTGTTGTTGTTGAATCCACCACAAGGCCCTTCTTCCCGAAACACCATTCCTATCCTGTAAACGATCTCGGTGGTGCTAAGCCCAGCCGCGGCAAAATATGATCGCGGCGTGATGGTGATTTGCCAGAGGTCGGTGCCTATATTATTCATCTTTCCTGCTGCATTGGGGTCGCCCCAGTTACCCTCTACATAATCCCAGCTTGTAGAAGTGGGCCCACCCACTACTGCACCGGAATGCATAATAATGCCGGAGGCACCGGTCAGGCCGGAGGTGCCAAGGGTGGCATCATAGGTTATTGTTATTTCTTCGTCAGCACTGGGGAACGTTTTGTCCAGTGTGACCTGGCTGAATGAGGGTAAAGAAAAAAGGAGGGCAATAAGTATTGCTTTTAACTTTAGCATCGATTTTGGACAGTATGATTTCATGGAGTTTAAAAGTAAAGATAAGCTAGATGTGATATATAAACCCTGCAATCGTTTTCGATGAAGATCGTATTAAAAAAGAAAGCGTAAAGGCTTATCAGGCCTTTACGCTTATGCATAAATGCATCCGGAGTATAAATTAATTTAAAATATTGTACTCACCGGTACCACTATTAAAGGAAATGAAATATTTCCCGCCTTTCACAGGGATATTAGGGCCGTTTTGAATGCCTTTCCCTTTGGGGAAATCTGAGGCACCCCAGTTATCAGCCCAGTCATTTTCGGCCCTGAATTTTATCTCACCATCACCAAGCGTGACAAAGCCGGACCACAGGTAAGGATTTGTCGGATCCTGGATCAGGTCTGTATCATCACCCCATCCTCCGGGTGTTGCATCACCTATCACACCGATGGTAGTGAATGGTGTCGCGTTGTTCATGATGAAATACTGCCCGCTAACATCGTTAAAATACAGGGTGTAGGTGCCGGCCATCACTGGTATGTTTGGCCCATTGCCAATACCATATCCGGAAGGGTAAGTGTCTGAACCCCAGTTGACGGCCCAGTCGTTTTCGGCCCTGAATTTAATTTCACCATCAGTAAGGGTGACAGTGCCAGACCAAATATGAACATTGTTGGCATCCTGTGTAAGGTCAGTGTCAGCGCCCCATCCACCGGGGGTAGCATCGCCAATTACTCCTATTGTAGTATATACATCACCAGCAAGTGCCGTAACGGTATAGTTGCCGGTTTTGTCATCAAAGACAATCTTATAATAACCGGCAGTAGCTATGGGGATGTTCGCTCCATCCTGAATTCCTGTTCCAGCTGGGAAATCTGCGGCTCCCCAGTTGACGGCCCAATCATCGTCTGCCCTGAACTTCACGCTTCCCACATTGAGGAAAGTAGTTAGTGTCCAGGTGTATTTGTCAACGCCGGTAGGATCGGCCAGCACCATATCAGTGTCGGTGCCCCAACCTCCGGCCGAAGCATCGCCGATGAGTCCAATAGCGCAATAGTTACCGCAGTTACTCAGTCGGTAAGTGGTAATGGTACGGGTGATTGGTGCAGAATAAAGTATTTCTACATCAGCTCCACTCACTACTGCTTTGACTCGCAGGTTAACAGTGGATTCGGTAAACGCGGGCTTGCCAAAAGCCAGGACGGCATCATTAAAATCTTCAACCGTAAAACTCGTAGAAGTACCCGCTGTATTGGCCAGGGACTCAGGGTTGGTGAAGGTGCCTGAGGTGTCCATTTCAAGAATATAATTTACCGGCAGACTGATGCCGTAATCCGCTTTTGACCAGGTGAAGTTTTCAAATTCACTTGTAGCG
>JAOUKJ010000461.1 GCA_029882675.1 Cyclobacteriaceae bacterium | reverse complement strand
ACTTATGCTACACCTGGGTGATGCGTAAGTATGAAGGTGAATGGAAGGCCGTGATTGTTAATGGAGCGCATGTATGGGTGAAATAAAGTCATTGGGCTTGCGTTCTGATTGATTAATTACCCCAATTACCTTATTTTCAAACATCAAATGGACACCCTGGTTGCCAAAGTTGATGGTGAGCTGGACCATAGCGCACTGATCCGATTGCTGGCAGAGATGGCGGGGATGTAGGTGTATACATTACGGAATGAACAGATATGTGGGTTGCACAGAATATCAGAAAAGGCAAGTGTCCGGACTTTATTGACAGATACTGATTAGAGTATATTTCGATAAATAGCTGTACCATTTCATGAAAACCGACTTATAGTTAGAAACACTATAAGCTATGATCCAAAACTACCTTAAAACTGCTTTGCGCAGCTTTGCAAAGAATAAAGCCTATGTATTTATTAACACTATCGGTCTGGGGTTGGCCATTGCATGTTGTATCACCGCCTATATTAATTATGATTTTGCTACGGAGTTTGATAAATCCATGCAAGATAAGGAACATATTTTCAGAATAAATTCAGAAAGGGAATTCCAGGGGGAAATTACTAAATACGGCATAGCGCCACTTCCCATGGCAAACCAGATAAAACAAAATATACCTGATGTTGACCAGATTATCCGGTATGACTCCAAGGGAAGTAATTTCAAAATTGAAGATGATGTGTTTTCTTCAAGTCTGGCATATAGTGACCCTGAATTTTTTGAAATGTTTTCTTTTGAATTGATTTATGGAGATCAGAAAGGCCTTAAAGAACCAGGCAATATCTATATCAGCGATGTCCTTTCCTATAAATATTTCGGTACTACAGCTTCTGTAGGAAAACAAATAACGCTTGTCCTTCCGGATCGTACCATGGAATTTGTTGTTGGCGGTGTTTTTAAAAAACTTAAGCTAAACAGCAGTTTCAGGTTCAATGCAATTACGCATATTGACAATTACTTCAGAAGATACAGGGACCTGAATGAAAACGATTGGACCGTGCCAATTTCCCTTTTTCTTAAAATCAACAACCTTTCCCAAGTCAAAAACATTGAATATGGGCTTCAGGAATATCGTGAAATCCAAAACCAGTCCCGAGATGACTTTAAAGTGAGCCGATATTATCTCGACCCCTTTAAAGGAATGGCCGTCCGGGCCGAGGATGAACAAATAAGAAAACATGGGCTTAACAGGGCACAACCAAAAGCATCCGTAGTTGCACCCTGGATAATGGCCATTGTATTGTTATTAATAGCCTGTTTTAATTTTACCAATACGTCCATCGCTGTTTCATCGAGGCGACTAAAGGAGATAGGTATTCGGAAAGTCCTGGGAAGTCAAAAAAAGCAACTCATATTCCAATTCTTAACGGAAAACATAATTGTCTGCTGCCTGGGATTGTTCACCGGGTTGATTATCGCAGAATTTCTGGTGCCGACCTACAGCAACATGTGGTGGTTCCTTGAATTAGATATCAATTACACGGAAAACCTCGGATTTTTCGGTTTTCTCATTGTGCTATTATTAGCAACCGCCATATTTTCAGGAGGCTATCCTGCTTTTTATATCAGCGGGTTTCAACCTACTTTAATTTTAAAGGGAAGTACAAAATTATCAGGTACCAATATTTTTACCAGAACACTGTTGGTCATACAATATACTTCCTGCATAATAGCGTTGATTATGGGTTTTTCTTTTGTTGAAAATGCAAAGTATCAACAGGAAATGGATCTGGGATATGAAACCCACGGCATCTTGTTCCATGGATTAAATTCAGGTGAAGAGTATCAAAAATTGAGAAATGCCTTAATTAACCACCCGGACATAATCCAAATTGTTGGCACACAACATCATTTATTTTCAAGGTGGTTTTCCGAACCGGTGGAATATAATACAGAAGAAGCGGAAACCGATATCATGAATATATCCCACGATTACCTTAACATAATGGGCTTGGACATTGAGGAGGGTAGAAATTTCATCGAAAACAGTGAATCCGATATGCTTGAATCCATCATTGTCAATAGAGAATTTATCAGGACTTTTGGAATAGAAAAAGCGATAGGAAAGAAAATTGTATGGAGAGACTCTACACAATTATTTATTGCTGGAATTGTAAATGATTTTTATACCCGGGCATATTATGGGCCTGTGAGCCCTATGATGTTCAGGTACATCAAACCGGAAGAATATAGGCATATTGTTGTAAAATCAGATCTTGCAAATATAGCCAGGATCAATGATTTTGTAAAAAAGGAATACCGGCAACTGTTCCCCAATTATTTATTCAGGGGAGAACTTATGGACGAAAGGCTTAAAAGTTCCGCAACAAACAACATCAACATTGTCAAAATGTTTTTCTTTCTGGCCATAGTGGCCCTTGTTTTAACAACGATAGGCCTTTATTCCCTGGTCTCTTTAAACATTATTAAAAGAAAGAAAGAAATTGGTATAAGAAAGGTGTTGGGGGCCTCTGTGGCACATATAATGTATAAACTAAATAAAGAGTTTGTCATTATTCTGACATTATCTTCAATTGCCGGAATACCTCTGGCGGTCAATTCAACGTTGTTCCTGATGGATCTTATATGGGACCAATTTCTCGGCCCTTCAATACTAGCAGTAGCGGTTTCAATATTGGTAATATTCCTGGTATCCGGCATTACATTGGGTTCAAAAGTAATCAAAGCGGCCATGGCCAATCCGGTTGAGGATTTACGGACTGAGTAATAATGACTGTAGGACTACAGCTATTTACAACAATAGTCTTGCCTCAATTGCATGTACAATAAATGTATATACAACAATTAAATAGTCAGTGAATAAAATCCAATTGTTCTGAGCTGTTATCTACCTCACTCCAAATGCTCCTTAAAAAAACCGACCGTCCTTTTCCACGCCAGTTCAGCGGCTGCTTTATCATACCTTGGCGTTGTATCATTATGAAATCCATGATTGACTTTCGGATATACATAAGCTGAATACTTTTTTTTGTGTTTTTTCAGTGCCGCTTCGTAGTCGGGCCAGCCGGCATTAACGCGGGTGTCCAATTCGGCATAATGGAGCAGGAGGGGAGCCTGGATGTCAGGTACCATTGCTTCGTCAGGCTGTCCGCCATAGAAAGGCACGGCCGCAGCCAGATCAGGGAGGCGCACGGCCATCATGTTCGATATCCATCCGCCAAAGCAGAAGCCCACCACGCCCACTTTTCCGTTGCAGTCAGGATGTGCCTTCATCAATTCAAAGGCGGCAATAAAGTCTTCCAGCATCTCTTCACGGTCTCGTTGGCGTTGTAACTCCCTGCCATCGTCATCATTTCCCGGGTAGCCACCCAGCGGTGTGAGGGCATCGGGAGCCAGGGAGATAAATCCGGCCACAGCGGCTCGTCTGCCTACGTCTTCGATGTGCGGATTCAGCCCCCTGTTTTCATGTACAACAACAATACCGGGCAACTTGCCTTTTACATCGGCCGGCCGTGATAGCAATCCTTTGATCGTGCCGCCACCTTTGGGTGATTTGAATTCGATATATTCGGTTTTTATCCGGGGATCGTCCTGCTTTACCCTGATTTTTTTGATGTAATCGGGCATAATAAAGCCAAGC
>JAOUKJ010000048.1 GCA_029882675.1 Cyclobacteriaceae bacterium | reverse complement strand
AATTTCACTGGTTATTGGGGTGGCCGCCTGCGAGAAAGAGCCCCTTATCACAGACACCATGCTCGATGGGGAGATCGTATTTGACCCATCGCTATATAGTCCTGCAGATTACCTTGTTTCGCATGCGAAACCAAATCCCACACCTGCTGAAGCAGACATCCCTGTCATTATTGCCTCGCACGGTTACAGCGCCACGACCTTTGAGTGGGACGAATTACGCGTATGGACGGCTGGTAGAAATGACGTGTTGATATCGCAGGTATTACTCGGCGGCCATGGTCGCACCTATAGCGAATTCAGGGATTCTTCCTGGAAGGACTGGCAGTCAGCTATCACTGAAGAGTACGAACGGCTGGTGAAAGCAGGTTACAAAAATATTAACCTGCTGGGGTCGTCCACAAGTTGTGCCCTGATCATTGACCTGCTGGCATCGGGATATTTCGAAAACCAGACCGTGCCGTTCAACATCCTACTGGTGGATCCCATCGTTATCTCCTCTGCCAAGTCGCTCACTTTGATTGGAATTGTAGGGCCAATGCTTGGCTACATTGAAGCAGAAAATACGCTTGAAGAAGATAAATACTGGTACCATTTCCGTCCCCAGGAGACTCTGCAGGAATTACAGACCGTGATTACCCGCGTTAGAAAAGAATTGCAGAAAGGTATCGTGTTGCCTCCAAACTGTTCGGTCAAAGTATATAAATCTACCCGCGATGCTGTTGCAGATCCGGCCAGCGCAGTCTTAATATACAAAGGCATGACCAACAGTGACGGAAGCCCTGTTGATGTGGAAATGATCGATTCTGACCTGCACGTTTTTACACGGCTGGGCCTGAGAGACAACCCCTCTACCAAAGACATTCAGAATCAGGAAGCTGCTTTTAATGATATTATAGCGAGGGTGTTGAGGTAATGCTTTGAGTAATATGTAATAAGTATATGGTAGCAATACTATCTTTTTTCAAACAAACCGCTTCAATATCCCTTTCACCTGCAGGGCATAGCCCCCACCAAAAAGGTTGACATGTACCAGTAAAGGATAGAGGTTGTACAGGTCGCAGCGCTCATCAAATCCGGATTCCAGTGGGAAAGTGGCCTGGTATACCTGATAAAACTCCCGGTCAAAACCACCAAACAATCGGGTAAAAGCCAGCTCTGCCTCACGGTGGCCATAATACACAGCCGGGTCGATGAGGCAGGGATTTCCCACGGTATTGGTGATCAGGTTGCCACCCCAGAGGTCGCCATGAATAAGGGCGGGTTGTTCTACCGGGAAATACCCTTCCAGCCGGGGAAACAACACATCAAACTGCCGTTGTATGGCCCGATCCAGTGCCCGGTCATCAAAGGCCATACGCAATTGTCGTTCCAGTCGTTCTATAATAAAAAACGCTGGCCAATCGGAATGGGGATTGTTGTACTGGGGCAGTGAACCGATATAGTTATCGTGATCCAGTCCAAATTGCTCCGAACTATTCCCGTGCAAAGCTGCCAATTGCTGTCCGAACAGTTCCCAGTAATTGGGCTTTCTCGCACCGGGTTGAATAAACTCCATCAGGATATAGGCATACTCTCCGGCTTCGCCATCATAAATAAATTCAGGCAGATTGATGGCCCCGGTATTGTGAAGCTTTTTCAGGCCCTTGCCTTCTGTTGCAAACATAGCCGGATACCGGGTGGCACTATTCCACTTCAGGAAAAAGCTTTCCTCGCCGGTAAGCAATTCGCCACCATTGTTGATACAACCCCCTGAACAAGGCTTGAATTTTTTGATTCTATGGGGAAGTCCTTGCTTTTCAAGATATTGGGCTAAATCCTTTAGAACAGGTTTTGGTACGGCTGATAACATTGTGTGACAATTGTCGCATAAATGTATGAAAAAAACTTTTGTAATTTGCAGTGGTTGAAGAAGGTGGATTGTTGTAGGTAAGGAACAACAACGGGGAGGGTTGGTGTAGAAAACCAACAAGTGATGGGTTATCGATTACAAATACTGCAAACGTAAACTTAATAGGTGGCAGTTTGTTGGGTTATAAAGTAAAAAAAATGAAAAGAATTAGTCTGGTACTGTTTGCTCTCATGTTATTTACCACCTGGCAATGTGCTAAAAAGGGACCGATGTTGCCTCTTACCAAGAAGTGGGAAAAGGTTGTGCCTCAGCAGGAGGTTCCCGCAGGGCTGCCCTCGCTGAAAGCGGCCGACTGTGGTATCTGCCATCCAAGCCATTATGAAGAATGGAAATTATCCACCCATGCTCATGCCTGGTCTGACTTGCAATTTCAGGCCGAATTAAAAAAGGAATCGAGCCCTTTTATGTGTATAAATTGCCATATTCCATTACAAAACCAGCAGGAATATATTGTAAAAGGTTTGATTGACGGAGATATTTATCAACCTGTCAGGGAAAAAAATCCACTTTTCGATCCCGAACTTCAAAAGGAGGGGATTACCTGTGCGGCATGTCATGTGCGCGATAATGTGATCATCGGGCCTACAGGAGGTAATGGTAATCTTCCCCATCCGGTGGTCAAAGACACAGTGCACCTTTCTTCCGAAAATTTGTGTATCAATTGCCATAATGCTGTTGCAGTACTCACCCCCGAACTGGCCTGTACCTTTGAAACCGGCGATGAGTGGAAAGCTGGACCCTTTGCAGATGAAAAAGACTGCAAAAGCTGCCATATGGAGCCGATTACCCGCGAAATCATGCCCGGTTTTGGGGAAAAATTGACTCACCGCCATTACTTTACCGGATCAGGTATCCCTAAATTCGATACTGTCCAAACAACTGTACTCAACGGACTGGCCTTTTACCCCTCAGAAGTACTGGAAACATACCAGGCTGGAGAACCCTTAAATTACAACTTCAGGGCCAAAAACGAACATGCCGGCCACCGTGTACCCACCGGTGATCCCGAACGTTTTATCCTGTTTCATTTCACTTTGTTCGATGTTGCCGGCGACACCCTGAAGCACCTCACAGAGCGGATCGGGGAAGAATGGGAATGGTACCCGGAAGCTAAAAAACTAACAGACAATAATCTGGATCCCGGTGAAGAAGTCAACTACCGGTTTACCCCGGTACTTCAGGATACCGGACAATATCGCATGTTGGTCAGGGTGGAAAAACACCGACTTAACAAAGCCAATGCCGAATACAACAAACTCGGTGACCATTATCCACTTTATATAGAGATCTTAAACAGGGAGTATACTTTTAAGGTATCCGCTGAGGAAACGGCTGGAGGGGCTAATCCGTAAGGCTTTTTATTCCGAAATACCAACAATACCTTTCAACCGCTCGCAGTCGAGGATCAGGATTTCTTTGCCGTTGAGTTGTATAATGCCCTCATCCTTGAAGTCTGCCAGGTTTTTAGAAACCTGCTCTTTGGTGGTTCCGGCTATTTCTGCTATTTCCTGTCGACTAAGGATAACCCCCAGTGATTCACACTCATTTGACATTTTGAATGATTCCTGAATATTCAATAACGCATCGGCCACCTTTTCTCTGACAGAAAATTGGGCAAGGTTTCTGGTCTTTATTTCAGAATAATAGAGTTCATCCGCATAAAACATCATCAGGTGGTACGCCAGGTTGGGATTTGTTTGCAGCACATTAACAAAATCATTGACTTCCAGGCCACAAAGGATCGTATCGCTCAGGGCAATGGCCGATATAGGATATAGCTTTCGATTCAACCCCCTATGTCCTAAGATGTCACCTGTTTTGGACAACCTGATGATTTGTTGTTTTCCATTTATTCCTGTCTTATAAACTTTTACTTTCCCGGTCTGGATAAAAAATATTTTATCAACAAGCGTCCTTTCGTATAAAACCTGCTGACCCTTTTTCACACTCATACACCTTTTCCGGTTGTTGATCAGGTCAATATTTTCAGGAAGACAGTACTTAAGTAAAGAACAATGATGGCTTGGGCATTCATAACAATCAATATTCAGGCCGTTGGGCTTGACCCTAATTTCCTTTGACAATAAATTGTCCATTATTGCGTAATAATTATTTTCTATCCCTGATCAATAAACCAGATGGTCAATAAATGTACTATTATTCTATACAATTAAATGCGTTGGGTATTTCATCACAAAATAATTATTAAATATAGGAAGGAAAATCTAAAAGAACAATACCCATGGATTTTGCTTGATGGTCATCAAGCACTGACTCCAAAAAAAGATTTTAAGGTTCTATATATTTTCAGTCATTCAAATCATCGTTTAAGGGCTCCAGGATTAGTTTTTAAAATACTACCTTAAATCCACAGGCGGCTTTCATGAACATTTAATAATGTTTTAAGTATAAAAGAATACGCCGTTTTTAATCTACAGGTTACTCACTTATTCAAGTACACTAAAAAATGTATTTTAAACATTTTCTTTAATACATACCTAAAATCCGCAAGCGTATTTTAGGTGCTAAAATAGCACATTCATCCTTCCATACTTTGTTAAACCGGGTATAGAGGATTTACTTCCCCAACAATTTATCCTGAATTATTCAAGTTATAGATTTAGCCAATAAGAGAGTTTCAGCACGAGCGCCCGGTTTTTCTTCCAAAGCAAGAATCTGTTGGCTGGATCAAAGGGATCTTCCGTGCCATAGTTATCCGTATAAACGATAAACAGGTCTGATACCGGCTTAAATCGCCATTGAAACCGGGAATTGATGTTGATATTATTTATCTGTGAATTATATTGTACAAAAGTGGTGAAAAACAATGACCTCGTCATGGTAATGTCGATGCGCGGTCCGATCAGGAATAAGTTAGCGCTGCTATAGGGTTGAGGGAGTTTTATTCTATTGTAGTTGCCACTCAATGTAACCGCAGCAAAAGGCATATGCCTAATATTAAACGATGCATTGAGGTTGAGCCTGTTGCCATTAAAATATTGCCCGACTTGTCCTTTTAGCCTGACTCCGATCAATCTACGAAAGTCTGAACTAAAGCTAAATTTCATATAAGTATAGTTGTATTCAGATCCTGTGGGCAAACCAATACCCCCCGTTCGGGTTGGATCAAATTCAGCTTGCAGAAATATATAATCACTGTTGACAGATGTTTCCAGCCTGGCCGTAGTCCTGAAGTCTGCATTATATTCTATTGAAGCCAGCCGGTCGATCATTCTATCCTGATTCCAGAAGATTTCCATCCCACCTTTTAATTCATGTAACGTGAAGACGCTATTATCCGGAAGAAAAAAATAGCCAAGTGAAGGGTTAATTCTGAATATTCCTGTGCGGGGCACAAAACCTGCCGGTGCTTCAAAGTTGTCGCCAATAAGCACATGTGCCCAGTCAAACTGCCAGGATCGGGATCGGTAGAGCAGATAAGCGGCATGGGAGTATTGTCCCGGGTTGTTTTTTTCATTAAAGGAACGATGATAGAAGACTTTGCCAAGCCATCGGTTGTCCGCGGAGGCCAGGTTGTAGTCCACACCAGCCAGGCGATGGTAGGAATCGGGGGCAAAGGTTAACTCCCCGAGTGAGTCACGTGTAGTTTGTTGATTAATAAAAATGGCCCCTACATTCGAACGGGTAAAAAGCTTGCGCTGCACTGCTGCTACCGAATAATTGGTTGCGGGCAAATCAATTTGTTCATCAGCCGCAGTCTGAAGGTTCATCAAACCTATTCGCCAGTTGTTATCAATCTTACCACTTACTCTTGCTCCGTAATGAATCTTATTTTGTACATTTTGGCCGGTAGAGGAATCAATGGCAATGCCTATTTTCCGGGAAAAAAATGGCCTGGCGAGCAAGGGGTGGCCAAAGGAGGTGAAAAGGTCGGCATTTTCCAGAAAGAACTGCCTCTTCTCCGGGAAGAATATTTCAAAGCGATCAAGGTTAGTCACTTGTTCGTCCACCTCAACCTGTGAGAAGTCCGGGTTTATCGTCATGTCCAGATTTAAGGCTGAACTGATAGCCACCTTCGCATCACCACCGAAAGCCACATGCCCATTGGGCGTTTGCTGGGCAGCATTTTCGAAATCACGATCCACACCGGCGAGGGTATATGGAATAAACGAAACATTTGGCCCTGATTTTTTGAGCGGCGTATCCCAAACCAATTCCCGGTTAAATGCCAGCGCATAAATCTCGTAATTACGTCTTATAGGCGACCATGTCGTTCGCTCTCCCGTATCGCTGTCCATCCGGAAAAAATTAATATTCCAACGATCTATATTATCCTTAAACCGGAGCGTTTTAAATGGGATAGCCATTTCTACCGCCCAATAATCCGCTTCCTGCCGGGCTTCCGCATACCACTTGTTGTCCCATGAGAGTGAAAAATTTTCCAACCTGTTACCCCCGTTGGAGATCAGGCCTTCTCGCTGACTGCCAAAAGGATTTACCCCAAACATAAAAGCATTTGTCCCATCCTGAAATGTGTCTAAAATAAGCGTTATCACGTCAATTTCCCGACCGAGATAGTCTCTGCGCAGAGATGGCGCTACATATTCACGTTCCATATTCCTGTTGTACATAATCGCTGCCAGGTACATATTTTCCGCATCATAGGTCAGCTTAAACTCGGTTTTGAGTTTTGCTGGAATAGAATCTTCAGGAAAGTACTGATAAAAATCGGTGGCGGCTTGTGCAGACCTCCAGGGTATATCATCCAACACACCATCAATAACAATGGGGCCTTCGGATTTTTTAATATAATAGGGGCCATTTTGGGCCATTGCCGCAGCAGACAGCAAACAGGCAAAGAACAGTATCAGTAGATTTTTCACAGGCGTAAAAATAACGTAAAATGTCTACGCCCACCAAATAATGTTTACAGTAACGTTGACCTTAATAATTCATATATGTGTGAATTATTAAGGTTAAATAAAACCAAAAAAAAACCCCGATGGTTCATTCGGGGCCTCTCATAAAACATGACAAACATTTTTTAGGCGAAACAACGCCCCAGAATTCTCGGATATTTTAAAGAAAAATGGGTATAACACCAATTTTTTAGTTCATCAATCTCACTAGCTAACAACGTTTTGATGGCCTTCCGAAGCTCTTTTTCAAAAAGGCGGGCATCAAAACTTACTTTTTGCAAAATAGTTTTGATGTAGTCAAGCATTTAGAAACTGGTTAATGGTTTAATAAACGTAAGAACTTTTTCTGACCATTAAAGTAAGAATAATTGAGAAATAATAAAAGCTTCCTGTTAATTTTGTCTAGAATTTTTAAATAATTTCTATGCTACGCACCGTAGGGATATTTCTGTTTGTGGTATGTTATTCCATCCTGAATGCACAGGAGATCAATATTGACCTTGGCCCTGATGAAATCGCTGCCAATCAGGTCTTCACCATTGGTCTGACCATCAAAAACGAGGCCCTAAAGAATTATAGTGATTTTCCGGATATTGAAGGCTTTAGAAAACGAGGGACTTCCTCTTCTTCCAGCACACAGATCATTAACGGGCAGATCTCTTCTGCTCAGAGCATTACCATGACATATTCCCCCGTTCAACAAGGTGTTTTTATTCTTAAACCTTTTAAAATGAATATCAACGGAACTACGGTAGAGTCAAAAGGGAAGACGATTCGTGTCGGGCCACCGGTAAGTGCAAATCGCCCACAGGGTGGTGTTTTTGACCATGATCCGTTTGAGCAATTCTTTGGTAGAAAAAGAGAAGAACCTGAGTTTATAGATGTAAAAGAAGACGCCTTTCTGGCGCTGACCACAGACAAAAACGAAGTGTTTGTAGGTGAAGGTGTCACCGCCGACTTGTCTTTTTACGTTGCCGACAACAACCGCGCAATTCTTCAGTTTTATGAGTTGGGTAAGCAGTTGGCCGAAATTTTAAAAACCCTGAAGCCCGAAAACTGTTGGGAAGAAAATTTTAATATTGAGAATATTAATGGTGAGCCCGTCACACTAAACGGGAAAAATTATACACAATATAAAATTTACGAAGCGACCTTTTTCCCTTTTAATAATCAGCCGGTTATTTTTCCTGCATCATCCCTGAATATGATCAAATACAAAGTGGCTAAAAATCCTTCGTTTTTCGGCAGCAACAGAAAAGAAGATTTTAAAGCCTTCAAATCACGTGAAAAAAAGGTGTTGGTAAAAGAATTACCACCGCACCCCCTTCGCGACCGGGTGACCGTGGGCAATTATAAACTGAATGAACAACTTGAACCACAAACTGTAGAAACCGGAGAGAGTTTCAAGTACACGTTTAGTATTTATGGCCAGGGGAATATTAGTGCTATTGAAGCCCCGGTTGCAGGGAATGATGGGAATATTGATTTTTATTCGCCCAATATTACCCAGCGCATTACGCGAACAAATGGCCGTGTCGCCGGAACCAAATCATTCAGCTACTACGGCATTCCCAACGAACCCGGAATTTTTCCATTAGGTCAATATTTTGAATGGGTATTTTTCAACCCGGACAAGGCCGTATACGACACACTCCGCTCCCAATATACGTTGGGTGTAAAGGGCGAAAGCAAAAAGAATGAATCGATCCAGGCCAATGACCTGGGTGACTACTATAATAAAATACAGCTGGTAAAAAACGATCTTTCCCGGGCGGGATCTTATGAATTGGTAAAATTACTTACCAATATTATGGTTCTGGTCATGTTGGGCGTTTCAGCATTCATTATTTTTAAGAAATAAAGTGAACAATACATTCGGAAAATTATTTAGCATTACCACCTTTGGCGAGTCTCACGGCCCGGGTATAGGCGTGGTAATTGATGGTTGTCCTGCGGGCATAGCCATAGATGAAGACTTCATACAAGCAGAGCTGGCACGCAGAAAGCCCGGCCAGTCACGCATCACCACTCAACGACAGGAAGGTGACCTATTCAGGTTCTACTCGGGCGTTTTTGAAGGGAAAACCACAGGCACATCCCTTTGCATACTCATCGACAATCAGGATCAGCGCAGTCACGACTACTCTCATATTGCCAACAAATTCAGGCCATCACATGCAGACTATACCTATCATGCAAAATACGGCATACGCGATTACCGTGGAGGGGGAAGAAGTTCTGCACGTGAAACAGCCGCACGTGTTGCCGCCGGGGCCATTGCCAAACTGGCGCTAAAACAACTGGGTATCACTATCCATGCCTTTGTATCGCAAGTAGGCGATATCAAAACCATACCGTTCGACCAACTCGACCTGAGCAAGACTGAAGACAATATTGTTCGTTGTCCAGATCCCGAAACTGCCCGGGCCATGGAAGAACTCATCGATAAAGTGCGTAAAAACCAAGACACCATTGGAGGGGCTGTGACTTGCGTAATAAAAAATGTGCCTGCCGGATTGGGAGAACCTGTATTTGACAAATTCCATGCTGCACTGGGTAGTGCCATGCTGAGCATCAATGCCGCCAAAGGATTTGAATATGGCAGCGGATTTGAAGGAATAAAAATGAGGGGTTCACAGCATAATGATCCTTTCTATACCACAGAGGACAAGGTAAAAACACGTTCAAACTATTCAGGGGGTATTCAGGGTGGTATTACCAATGGACAAGACATCTATTTTAATACGGCTTTTAAGCCTGTCGCTACCATTATGCAGGATCAGGAAAGCATTAATGAATCAGGGGAACCAGTAGTGGTGTCAGGAAAAGGCCGGCATGATCCCTGCGTAGTGCCGCGCGCTGTGCCCATTGTAGAAGCCATGGCAGCGATTGTGACATTTGATTTTTATTTAAGAAACCTTTCCTCTAAATTTCAAGCGGATTAGTACTTTTAATCCGCATCCTTATTACTTAAGCATGAAAAGCCGGTTTGTGAACGGCCAAAAAAGATAAATACCTGGAAAATGAAAAAACTACCTATTCATATAAAAATTCTCATAGGCCTTGTTGCAGGAATTATCTGGGCCATCCTATCGGCCCATTTGGGATTAAGCACGTTCAATGTCCAGTGGATCAAGCCCTTTGGGACTATTTTCATCAATTTGCTAAAACTTATTGCTGTGCCACTGGTTTTGTTTTCCATCATTGCCGGTGTCGCCAGTCTTTCCGACATCAGCCGATTAGGCAGGATGGGTGCCAAGACGCTCACGGCCTACCTGATCACTACTTTTATTGCAGTGGCTGTAGGATTGTTAGTAGTCAACATTTATTCACCCGGAGAAAGGGTAGCGGAGGAAACAAGAATCGACAACCGGATATCTTATGAGCTCTGGGCCGAAAGGGAAAATGTTGAATTAAAGGACGGTAAATGTTTCGTATGTGATGAAGAAATGGCTCAACGGGTAGCAGAAGTAAGGCACCGTGTGAGCCAGGAAGAAATTGATCCGGCAGTCCTTGAAAAACTCAAAACAGCAAGTCAACGAAAGGATGAGGGCCCTATGCAGTTTTTGGTTGACATGGTACCCAGCAATATTTTTGTCTCCCTGAATGATAACGGCCTGATGCTTCAGGTCATTTTCTTTGCCATATTTTTTGGGGTTACCCTGCTCATGGTACCCCCAAAAAAGTCCGAGCCCGTCATTGCCTTTATCACCAGTATCAATGAGGTCTTTTTAAAAATGGTGGAGGTGGTCATGCGCGGGGCCCCCTTCTTTGTATTTGCCCTTCTCGCGGGTATCATTAGTGATATGGCAGGTGATGACCCCTCCAAAGTAATCGAGATATTCAAAGGTCTGGCTCACTACTCCTTAATACTGGTGATTGGACTGGCTTTTATGGTTTTTGCCTTCTATCCTGTAGTACTTACGATGGTTTCAAAAAAAATTGGCTATAAGGGTTTCTTTAAAAAATTTGGTGCGGCCCAGTTACTCGCCTTTACCACCAGCTCCAGTGCGGCCACGCTTCCCGTAACTATGGAATGTGTGACCAAAAACCTGAAAATATCCAAGAAAACGGCCAACTTCGTACTTCCTATAGGCGCTACCGTTAATATGGACGGCACCAGCCTCTACCAGGCCGTTGCTGTGGTTTTTCTGGCCCAGTTTCACATGGTGGATCTCACCATAGGACAGCAACTGACTATTGTGCTCACCGCAACACTGGCATCCATTGGTTCAGCTGCTGTACCAAGTGCCGGGCTGGTGATGATGATCCTGGTATTGCAGTCCGTAGGGCTCAATCCAGCATGGATAGGACTGATCATGCCGGTAGACAGACCATTGGATATGTGCAGGACGGTGGTGAACGTTACCGGCGATGCCACCGTAGCTACGATTGTAGGTTATTCCGAGGGTGATGTGGAACAATAAAAAAAGCGGGCAAGCATATTATGAACTTTATCGTATATTTGTCCAGATAATCATGTGATGATGGAACCTCAAAAAACAGTAAACCTTTATATTGAAGCCAATCCCAACCCAAACTCATTGAAGTTTGTGGCCAACTTTATGTTGTTTTCCGATGGCAATAGCTTCGATTTTCCCGATGTTGAATCGGCTTCTGATTCTCCGCTGGCCCTACAACTCTTCGCCCTTGACGAAGTAGAAAGGGTCTTCTTTATGAGTAACTTTATCACCGTCACAAAAAAAGAAGGTATAGAATGGATAGAGTTGCGCGAAAAAGTAAAAGGCGTAATAAAGGAATATCTGGAGAGTGGCGCCTCCCTGATGGAACAAACTAACCTTTCTGCACCTCCACCTCCCGAAGATCCGCAATTGGTGGCCAAAATCAAGGAGATACTTGAGGAGTATGTAAAGCCGGCCGTTGAACAGGATGGAGGAGCTATCGTATTTGAATCCTTCAACGAAGGGGTTGTAAAAGTAGCCTTGCAAGGATCCTGTAGCGGTTGCCCTTCTTCAACCATTACCCTGAAAGCCGGCATAGAAAACATCCTTACGACCATGGTACCGGAGGTGAAAAGCGTAGTGGCCGATGGTGTGTGATATTCACAATACCAACGCCATGGCCTTTCTTGAAAACTCAGCCTTCCAAAATCCTTTAAGCACTTTAATCCCTGCCGAATCTATTAATACCGGCTGTGTGAGTAGAAAATTGCGATTTTCAAGGACCTGTAGATTTTGTGGTAAGTTAGCGCCTTGTTCTTCACTATAAATATACGCCTCCATAATCTCATTCACTTCCTCTTCGCCGGTCTGTCCAGGAAGTAGCCATTGCAGGGAGGCATCATATTTTTCCCCAAGCTGTTCCAGAGCCTTATTATCATCCGCTTTAACACCCAGGCTGTCTAACTCTCTGAGCAAGGCTCCACTGCGTCGTTGAGCCTCCAACATAAAGTCCTGTTCTGAAATTTTTCTGATCTTTCGCTGCTGGATCTCTTTCTTGAAGGCCTCAATTTCTTCTTTGGGTAGTTTTTTATTGCAGGAAACCAGTGCCAAAAGGATTAAAAATGCGGAAATACCAAATTTCATAAATATGCGTTAGAGTACAAAGATACAAATGACCGCGCTATTTATTAATTTTGTAGCACTAAATGAATTGATATGGTTGAAAAGCTTGAAAGACTTAAGGAAAGATTTGAAGAAGTAGGGCAACTGATGGTGCAACCCGAAGCCATGGCAGATATGAAAAAATACTCTGACCTAAGCAAGGAATATAAGGATTTGGAAAAGGTAGTGACAAAGTATGAAGAATACAGCAATGTGCTTTCAAACTTAAAAAGCGCTAAGGAGGTTTTGGAAAAAGAGAAAGATCCTGAATTTCGTGAAATGGCCAAAATGGAAATAGACGAACTCACACCGCAGAAAGAAAAACTGGCCAATGAGCTTAAAAAAATGCTTATACCCAGAGATCCACGCGATAGTAAAAATGCCATTTTGGAAATACGTGCCGGGGCAGGGGGCGATGAAGCTGCCATCTTTGCCGGTGATTTATTCCGGATGTATCAGCGCTTTGCCGAAAAAACCGGCTGGAAAATTTCCCTGACTGATTTCGTGGATGGTACGGCAGGCGGTTTTAGTAAAATCGTAGTTAATATTACGGGGACTGATGTATATGGTGAATTGAAGTTTGAATCGGGTGTACACCGGGTACAGCGGGTACCCCAAACGGAATCACAGGGCAGGGTGCATACCTCCGCGGCCTCGGTAGTCGTATTGCCTGAAATGGACGATGTCGAGATTGACCTGGATCTGAATGATGTGCGGCGCGATGAATTTTGTTCCTCTGGTCCCGGTGGTCAGTCTGTCAACACCACTTATTCGGCCATCAGGCTCACACACATCCCGTCCGGACTGGTCGTACAGTGCCAGGATCAAAAATCTAAATTAAAAAACTATGATAAGGCCCTTACGGAATTAAAGTCCAGGCTATATGCTATTGAAGTAAAAAAACATCAGGAGACGGTAGGCGCCGAACGTAAATCCATGATTGGTAGCGGTGATCGCTCAGATAAAATACGCACCTACAACTATCCGCAAAGTCGTGTTACAGACCACCGCATAGGTTTTACACAATATAATTTGCCAGCGGTGATGGATGGTGAACTCGGCCAGTTTATCGAAAAATTAAAAATGGCTGAAAATGCTGATAAAATGGAAGAAGGCAAAATGGCCTGATACTCCTCTAATCACCTCAAAAAAAGTGTTAAAAATATTTAAATTGATCTTTGTTGTCATTGTCGCACTGCTGGCAATGATGTCCTGTGCAAATAATGAGGATCCATTTCTTTTTGACCATGGCTATCTTTCTTTTTCACGTGACACCGTCCTTTTTGACACCTTGTTCACTTCCCGGGGAAGTATCACACACCGTTTTAAAGTTTACAACCCCGGCAACAACACCATTCACATTGATGAGGTGAAAGTAGGCAAAGAAAATAATTCGCCCTATACCCTTACGATAAATGGTGAGCGCGGAAAAAAGTTTCAGGAGCTGGAATTATTGGGTCATGACAGCCTGCTGGTACTGGTGGATGTTACCATTGATCCCCTCGACTCCAACCTGCCCTTTATAGTCAGGGATTCAGCAGTCTTTACGGTCAATGGTATGCAACAGGATGTTAAACTCCTGGCCTGGGGGCAGGATGCCCACTTCCTGGGTGATATTATTTTGTCCTGCGATACCCGATGGACAGCGGATAGGCCATACGTATTGTACAGCTCCATTCTGATCGATTCACTATGTACCCTTCATATTGATCCCGGTACACGGATATATTCAAACAACAGTGCTGCCCTGTTTGTAAAGGGTACAATACTGGCCAATGGTCTGCCCGACCAACGCATCTTGTTTACCAATGACCGCCTGGACGATAATTATAAGCATGCCCCCGGACAATGGGAGGGTATTTTTGTTCTGGAGGGCAGTAAAAACAACGTATTGAGTTATACCGACATTCGAAATGCCGTGCGTGGAATTCGCCTTGGAGCTCCGGATAAAGACACCATTCCCGAAGTAAACCTGTACGCCGTCCGCAT